>JAUXIQ010000112.1 GCA_030620925.1 Nitrospinota bacterium | reverse complement strand
TGAGGACTGTATAGTAATAACCGCTCAAGTTATGTATATTATCACCTGACGAATGGACAACTTCGCCCCGGAATTCAGCAAAAGGTACGACATGGAGAACATAGAGGAACTTATCGCACCGCAGGCAATCGAGTCCATAAGGAAGGAGATAGCCGGGACGGGAGGCAACGAGGTTTTCTTTGTTGGGAAGCTCCCCGAAGGCGACCGCGTGCGGAAGGTGCGGGTGGCGGCGCGGGGGAACGAGGTCTCGGCCCCCGCCATCATGGAGGCGGCCTCCCGGGGAGAGGTGGTCATCCACAACCACCCTTCAGGCGAACTCACACCTTCTGATGCGGATATCAGCACGGCTTCGGCCCTGGGCAACTGCGGTGTGGGATTTTACATCATAGACAACGACGCTACTTCCGCCTATGTGGTGGTGGAAGCCTTCAAGGAAAAGCAAGCCGAGCACCTGGACCCCGTCGAACTAGCTTCCCTCCTGGAGCCCGGCGGAACGATCTCACAGAAATTGAGCGGTTATGAACACCGTCCCCAGCAGGGCAAAATGACCGAAGCCGCGGCCCGGGCCTTTAACCGCAACGGCATAGCCCTGGTGGAGGCGGGCACCGGAACGGGTAAGACTATGGCATATCTACTTCCCGCCGTCCACTGGGCAAAGAACAACGGGGAGAGAGTGGTGATTTCCACAAACACCATCAACCTGCAGGAGCAACTGGTTCACAAAGATATCCCCTTCCTGCAGAAAGCCCTGGATATGAAATTCAAGGCGGTGCAGGTAATAGGCCGGGGAAATTACGTCTGCTTGAGGAAGACCACCCAACTGGAGCGGGAGCCCGAGCTTTTGGCCGAACCGGACGAGATGGAGACGCTGAACACCCTCCTGGAGTGGGTTAAGAATACCGCCACCGGCTGCCGCACCGAGCTCAGCTTCGTCCCGCCCCTCGCCCTATGGGAAAAACTTTGCTCCGAGAGCGACTACTGCATGGGCACCCGCTGCCCTGACCAGAAGCGCTGCTTCGTCAACGCAGCTCGCAGAAACGCGGCGGCGGCGGACCTGCTGGTGGTGAACCATCATCTCCTTTTCGCCGATACGGCCCTGCGCAGGCTCACCGGCACCTACTCCGCGCTGGCCATCCTCCCGCCATACAGACGCCTCATCATAGACGAAGCGCACACCATAGAAGACGTTGCCACTTCATATTTCGGCACTCAGATAACCAGGCTGGGTATGACCCGCATGCTGGGCAGACTGTACAGCCCCTCCGGGGGAGGAAAAGGCCTGCTGCCCTACCTCCTCGCCGCACTGCGCAAGTTAAGGGACGGCGGCGGGACGCTGGACGACATTGTGAGGACTGTGGAAAGGAGCCTCATGCCAACCGTTCGCCAATTGGTGACCACTTCCAATGCGACTCTCGACGCCGTTCTGGAAGAGACCGCACGCCAAACAGGACAGGAATACGATGAGCTCAGGCTTCGCCTCACGCCCCGGGTGGTGGGCACCCGGGGATGGAGTGATTTATTGGACACTGAGGTTTCCGAGCTCGCCGCGAAGTTGAAATCGTTGGCACGAGAACTGTCCGGCCTCTCGAGAAAACTCGAAGAGGCGGTGGGAAAACCGGTGGCCGATCAACGCTTCGAGCTGAGGGTATCCGCCGACAGGCTGGATGCCGTGGGGGCCGACCTGCTACAAGTCCTCTCCGGTGGAGGCAAAAACGAGGTGGCCTGGGTGGAAGGGAGGATGGGAGAACGGGGCGCAAAAATTGTCCGAATCCTCTCTTCCCCTGTGGATGTGGCTAACGACCTGGTGGAAAACCTCTTCGACCGAATACCCACCGTGGCCCTCACCTCAGCGACCCTCACCGTGGACAACAGCTTCCAGCATCTCAAATCGCGCCTCGGCCTGGACCTGGTGGACGAGGACAGGATGGAAGAACTGCTCCTCCCATCCCCCTTCGATTACCAGACCCAGGTCATCATAGGTATACCCACGGACATACCGGAACCGAATGAGAAAAATTTCGACGGCTCACTGAAAGACGTCGTATACAGCACATTGGAGGCCACGGGCGGAAAAGCTTTCGTCCTCTTCACCTCCTACAGGTCGCTGGACTGGGTGCACGACCAGTTGCAGGAACCTCTTGCAGCGATGGGGATTACCGCCCTCAAGCAGGGCCAGCGCCCACGCCATCAGCTCCTGGAGGCTTTCAAGAGAGACAAGACCTCCGTCCTGTTCGCCACAGACAGCTTCTGGCACGGGGTGGACGTGGAAGGAGAGGCGCTGGAATGCGTGATCCTTGCCAGGCTGCCCTTTCGCGTGCCCACCGAGCCCGTGCTGGAAGCCCGATGCCAGCAAATCGAGGAACAGGGGGGAAACGCCTTCCTCGAGTATATCGTGCCTCAGGCTGTCATCAAGTTCAAACAGGGATTCGGGAGATTGATCCGCAAGGCCACGGACAGCGGTGCGGTGCTCATATTGGACAGGAGGATCGTGGAAAAGTCTTACGGTAAGCTGTTCATCAGATCCCTTCCCCCCTGCAATACCGTTGTGGGCACTGTAGACGAAGTGCTTAAGGCGGTCCGGGAATTTTTCGACGGCAACAAATGAACCGAGGTCCGGCAATAGCATCAGACCGATTATTTATCTCTCTGGTGTTGAGAAAGCGGCGCGGCTGACTACTGGTTGGGTTGGACAAGCTCGCCGTAGAGCTCCGGGCGGCGGTCGTTCATCCTGTCCACCTCCCACTGGCCGGGGATTGTCACCACTTTCTTATCGCGGGCGGCCCCCATGTCTACTTCGGCGTAGAATATTTCTTCCTCGGACCCGGCCGCTACAATGGTGGCCCCGTTGGCCCCCACCACTTTGCCATGCCCGAAGAAACGGTAGCCTCGCTCCTCGCCGACCCTGTTAACTGCGATATAGTTTATTCTGTTCTCCAGGGCGCGGGTATTGATCACGTGATCGGGGACTATCTCCACCCCCTGGGGCCAGTTGGTGGACAGGGCGATTAGCTCTGCCCCCTGGAGGGACATGATGCGCGAGCTTTCGGGAAAGCTCGCATCGTAGCAGATGTTAATGCCTAACCTGCCGGCGCCTGTTTGATAAACCGAAAAGGGTCTGTCCCCCGGCGCTACGAAGCGATCCACGCCCAGGAAGGGGAGATGAATTTTCCTGTAGGAGCCCACCAGCCCTTGCGGCCCCAGCAGCGCGGCGGCGTTAAACACTTCTTCGCCGTCGGCCTCCAGCATGCCCACCACCGCATAAACATCCAGCTTGGCGCAAAGCGCGCCCATGGCTTCGGTGCTGGGCCCGGGGATGGGCTCGGCGTAGGGTCTGGCCTCTTCCAGGTCGTTAAAGCAGTAACCGGTGAGGGCGCACTCGGGAAATACCACTATCTTCGCCCCGTTTCCGGCCGCCTCCTGGAGATAGTCCATTATCCTCTCCAGATTGAGGCCATTCTGGGTTATCTTGGAGTCCATCTGAACACCTGCGATTTTTACCATCTCAGCCACTTTTATCCCCTCCCCTCGGATACGAGTCTATTCCAACCAAAAAGTTCCTGCTAATAAAGCAGTAACCCCTCCTTGACATGATAACCGAGACAAAAAATGTAGGATTAATCATTATTGCTCACGGCCAACGCGTCCTGCCAGTTAATCTTAAAAGTTTAAACATTATAATGACATTCCGACTCATTGTGAAGCATGGATTTCGGGTTGACTTCCTGAGGGCGTCTTAATTCCTCATGGTCCCTCTTGAAAAGAACTATGTCTTTCACCTCCGGCCGGATACCTATTTCCTCGCCAATCTCATGCCTGTAATGGCTGGGGAACAGAGCCAGGACAGCATCACCTGAGCTTAGACACAGAGTATAAATAATGTTTGGCCCCCGGAAGGTTTTATGAACCACTACAGCTCTCAGGGGACTCTCATCCTCATGAACGACATCCTCCGGCCGTATCAGGATGTCCGTCATGGCACCCACCGGACAGGACGAAGAAAATCGGCCTTTGAGGACTGCCAGACCGCATTCCACCAGATGATCGTCAAGGACTCTCCCCGGTAACAGCACACCTTCTCCCACAAAAGAGGCAACCATGGAACCGCACGGCCTGTGGTAAAGATTGTAGGCGCTGTCCCACTGCAGCATGCGACCGCATGAAATGACACCGATTTTATCCGCCATGGCGAAGGCCTCGTGCTGGTTGTGCGTGACCACCAGCCCCGTGGTGTTCTGCTGCTTGATGATCTTACGCACCTCCATTGACAGAAGCTCGCGCATGTTGACGTCCAGGTTGGAAAACGGCTCATCGAGAAGCAACAATCGGGGTCTGGGTGCAAGGGACCTTGCCAGGGCTATGCGTTGCTGCTCGCCTCCTGACAATTCGTGGGGGTATTTGTGTTTGACCTGCTCGAGACCTATAACACTAAGCAGGTCGCCGACTCTCCTCTTCTTCTCAGACCTTTTCATATGTTTAAGGCCGAAGGCCACGTTTTCCTGGACGTTCAAATGAGGAAAGAGGGCGTAGTCCTGAAACACCATCCCCACTCCCCGCTCTTCAGGTGAAACGGAAAACGCTTCCGCCGCGACCCGTCTGCCCTCTATCAATATATCTCCAGAGACGATGTCCTTAAAACCTGCTATCGTTCTGAGGAGGGTGGTCTTCCCGCAACCGCTTGGTCCCAGCAAGCAGCCGATTTCACCTTTTTCCAGATTGACGCTTACATCATTTATGGCCAATTTATTGCCGTAGGAACTCGATATGTTCTTGACTTCCAGCAAGGGGTGCATCTTTATTCTCCTCAAGATCAGGTTGCGAACTGTTTTTCGTTGTGTCTCGTAAGGAGTATGACAGGGAAGAGCCCGGTCAGAATGATTGCCACCGCCGGTAAAGCCGCACGTTCCCATTCCCCTTCCGAAGTGAACTCAAAAATTTTCACAGCCAAAGTATCCCAACCGAAGGGCCTGGTCATGAGCGTAATGGGCATCTCCTTCATTACGTCCACGAAAACAAGCGTCAATCCCGTCAAAATGCCCGATTTGAGAATGGGAAGATGGACGCGTCTTAAGAGGGCCAGGCCCTTTGCTCCCAAAAGTGTTGATGCATCATCTATACCAGGGGCGATCCTTTGCATGGCGCTGTCCACGGAATTGAATCCAGCAGCGGTGAATCTCACAAGGTAGGCGATTAGCATTATAAACACCGTCCCCTGTAAAAGGGGCTTCAGGTCATAGCCGAAAACAGAGCGAACTATTTGGGAAATAAAGTTGTCCGTGAAAACCACGGGTATGAAGATGCCAACCGCCAGCACCGTGCCGGGAAGGGCGTAACCGATGGTAGCCACACGGGTCAGGCCGAATGTGAACGGCTCCGGATGATATCGTCTGGCGTAAGCCAGAAGGAGCGCTGTCGAACAAGTAATCAGGGCGGCGGCCAGAGCCAGGAAAAGCGTGCGGCCCACCAACCCCAAATAGCGTGTCCCGAACTCCATCCCGAATGAATCGGCGCTCCAAACGATGAGCTGCAGGCAGGGAACGGCGAATGCCGTTAAAAGCACAAGGAGACAAAACACAACAGCCGCCCAGGCCTTGACACCGGAGAGCTGGATGCGAGCCATACTCGGAGTCGATCCGCCACCACCGGTGTACCGCTGTTGACGACGAAGGCGCTGCTCCAACAGCGCCACTATCAACACCATGAACACCAGTATGGATGAAAGCTGCGCCGCCGCGGTCAATGAAAAGAAGCCGAACCAGGATTTATATATCGCCGTGGTAAACGTATCAAAATTGAAAATAGAAACCGCCCCGAAATCAGCGAGGGTTTCCATGACCACCAGCATCAGACCGCCTACTATCCAGGGCCGGGCCATTGGCAGAACCACCCTGAAAAAAGCCCCGACAGGGCTTGCACCCAACGACCGGGCCGCCTCAATTGAGGTCAACCCCTGGGTCATGAAAGCGCTTCGGGCAAGCAGGTAAACGTAGGGATAGAGAGCCAGAGTCATTACTATTATCACTCCGGTTGCCGATTGGATGTTAGGCAGGCGCGGATTACTCCGGGGGAACATGTCTCCCAGCGCGGACTGCAAGGGGCCGGCAAAGTCGAACAACCCCAGATATACGAAGGCCATGACGTAGGTTGGAATGGCAAGGGGCAGCAGGAGTGCCCACGAAAAAATCCTCCTGCCCCGGAAATCGCACGCTCCGGTGAGCCATCCCAGGGCAACGCCCAATATCAGCGTACCGAAGGATACTCCGATTACGAGGCTCACCGTGTTAACAAAAATGCGGGGTAGGACGTTTTCGAGGAGGTGCCCCCATATATCCTGGGTGGGTTTGAACAGAGAGGATAGTATGACCAACACCGGCACCGCTACGAGGGCCGCGGCAACGCCGGCCCCCACCTGCAAACCTCTACCCTTCAACATTTTACGCCGAGATATGGCACCTGAGACTTTCATATTCTCCAGTCGGACCTTTAAATATTGGAACCTCTGTTACCTGTATCCCGCCCGGTCCATGAGACGAATGGCCGAGATCTGCAACAGACCATAAACGCTTACGTTAATGGGATTGGCCTTGAATTCACCCCATGAAGCCACTTCCGGGTTGGGCTCAATCCGGGAATTGGCAGGGTATTCCATGTTTGCGTCTGCATATAGTCTC
Organism: Nitrospinota bacterium; assembly: GCA_030620925.1. Lineage (GTDB taxonomy): Bacteria > JAUXIQ01 > JAUXIQ01 > JAUXIQ01 > JAUXIQ01 > JAUXIQ01. The sequence goes on along the minus strand of JAUXIQ010000112.1, from coordinate 21 downwards.
TGAGCTTCTTCGGAAGAAAGC
>JAUXIQ010000407.1 GCA_030620925.1 Nitrospinota bacterium | reverse complement strand
GTCCGTGGGGATGGCCGCCTGGTCCGGTGCTTTCCGCGGGTTTACGGGGATAAGGGTGCTTCTGCCTCCCAGACGCGATTTGAGATATTCCAGAGCCCTGAGGCACTGGCTGTGGTCCTCCGCTACGAGGTACTGGAGCATATCGCCCAATGCGGCTTCAATGGCCGTCTCGTATCGGGGGGAGGTCTCGAGGATATCGGCGATAATGCCTTTTATGCCCTCCAGGCCGTTGCCGTTTTCCCGCCCTGACAGTATCGTCTTGACGCCGTCCCGATACCCCTCGTAGCTGTTGAGCAGTTCCTCCAGTGAGTTTATGCTGCCGCTCTGGCGGGAATGTTCCTCCTTCAGTGAGGCCGCCTCATCCTGGATTCCGGCCAATTCGCCGTTGAGCTCATCAATTTCAGCCGTCAGGGTATCCCTGCGCCCTTTGATGGAACTTATGCTGGAGCGCAGCTCTGCTAAACGGGCTTCATTTTCTCTTTTTCGCGCCCGGTGTTCTTCCAGGGCGGCGGTGGCGGCCCTTTTATCTTCTCTTATCCTTGCCTCTCGGCGGGAAAGGCTTTCCTGTTGAGTTTCTCCGGCATTGAGTATATTGCGTTCCCTGGAGACGGCGCTCAACAGGTCGATATAGACTGAGCGTTGCTCCTCTATATTTTCGTTTGCCGAGCGGTGTTCCTCCGTCAGTTCCTCCAGCTCCGCTCTGAGATTCTGGAAGGAATTGGATCTTTCCGCAGTTTCCCGGGCCAGCTCACTTTCTTCTATTCTCTTTTCCTCTGTATCCTTCTTCAGACATGAAAGGTTCTCGCTCAGCTCATCTATTTCTTCCGACAGCCTCCCGGCTTCAGCCAGCAGCGCCTCAGCGGCGTTTGTGGAGCCCTGGATATCGGCCTCGGTTCGAAGGGCCTCCTTTTCCAGATTGTGGATTTCCTGGTTCAAGCGGCCTATCTCGGTGCGGTTCTGGGTTATCGTCAGCCTCAGGGTTTCCAGGCGAGCTTCGCTTGAGTTGTAGGCTGATGAAACGGTTTCATGCTCATCCCGGGCTTCATCGAGCTCCTCTTCGAGCCGGCTCAAACGCCGGGCCTGGCCCTGGTATTCGGTGGACAATATGGCAAGGTCCAGCTCACGAGCCTCGTCGCTGTATTCTTTGTAGCGCTCGGCTTTCTTCGCCTGCCTCCTCAGGGCGTTCAACTGACGCTGAATTTCGGCCATTATGTCCTTTACGCGCAGGAGGTTGTTTTCCGCGTGCATCAGCTTGCGCAGGGCGGTATCCTTGCGGTCTTTGTATTTGGTTATACCGGCGGACTCTTCGATGATATACCGCCGGTCCTCCGGTTTGGCGTTGATGATCTGTTCTATCTGGCCCTGTTCGATTATTGAGAGTATGCTGGCCCCAACCCCCACATCCAGAAAGAGGTCGGTGATGTCTTTGAGCCGGCAGGACGCCTTGTTTATCTGGTATTCCGCTTCGCCGTCCCGGAAGACGCGTCGGGATACGGTCACCTCCGGACAGCTCTCCAGGCCGGGGAATTGGACGGCTTCACTACCGTTACCGTTTTCCATGGTAAGGGAGACCTGTGCCATGCCCAGGGGCTTGCGGCTCCGGCTGCCGTTGAAGATGAAGTCGTCCATCTTCTTGCCCCGCAGGAGTTTGGCGCTCTGGGCCCCCAGCACCCATCGCAGGGCGTCAGAGATGTTGCTTTTGCCGCACCCGTTAGGCCCCACGATGGCGATCATGTTTTCAGGAAGGCTGATTATGGTGGGGTTAGCGAATGACTTAAAACCCGAGAGTTCCAATTTGCTCAGTCGCACTATTCCCCTCCTATTATAAGAAAGTGGTTAACCTATGATTCCGAGGCTCTAAGAAATTTATCGGCTTTAATAGTAATAACTTACAGCACATATTGTGGAAACACACGCCTAATTTTAGCATACTTAAATATATTGTAAACAGAAAAATACCATAAGTTGTAATTTATGACTATAGTATTACACTATATGTTGGTAATTGTCCAGATGGGTTTCCTGATTCTCGGTGCACGTTTCGTATTAAATAGAGGGAGGAGACGCCATGAGGGCGGTATCTGCTACGATGGCGAGAAGGAGGATCAGAAGGTAGAGCATGGAGGCTTTGAAATTTTTTAAGGCCGCCGGTTCAGAGGTGTGGAGAATGAGCTGGAGGTTCCTTATTATGAAAAAAGCTCCTGTGGAGAGGGCGGCGGCCAGGTAAAGCTCGCCGAAAATACCCAGGGCATAAGGCAGTAACGAGGTCAGTATAAGGAAGATGGTGTTCACAAAAATAAACCGCGCCGCCCTTTTATCGCCCACGATTACGGGCAGCATGGGTATATTCGCCTTTTGATAATCTTCTCGTTTGGCTATGGCAAAGCTCCAGAAATGCGAGGGGGTCCAAAGAAAGATTATCAGGGCCACCAGCAGCGGCGGGAGGCCCAGCTCCGGTTTCACGGACGCACCCCCGGCCATTGCCGCGAAACTACCCGCCATCCCCCCTATTATTATGTTCAGGACGCTCCTTTTTTTGAGCCACAGGGTATAAACAGCGACGTAGACGAAAGCTCCCAGAAAGAGATAGAGGGTGGCCAGCGGATTAAGATAGAGCTGGGATACGAGCAGAGAAAGGGCTATGAGCGCCAGGCCGCCCCAGAATACCCTCCGGGGGTGTTCGATGAAGCCGGAGGGGAGGGGCTTGAAGCGGCGGATAAGAGGTGAACATCACATCCGCGTTGCCGGTGAAAACCATGATATCCGCTAAAGCCGCC
>JAUXIQ010000330.1 GCA_030620925.1 Nitrospinota bacterium | reverse complement strand
GAGGGCTTGAAAAGATAGACGTGGAAAAGGGGGATAGGGTAGCCATACTTTTGCCCAACTGCCACGAGGTGCTGGAATCCTACTACGGCATCTGGAAGACCGGAGGCATATCCGTCTCGCTGAACCCAATGTATACCGAAAGGGAGATCGAATACATCGTTAACGATTCGGGCGCGAAATATCTCATCACCTCGGATATTTTCAGGGACAGAGTTGAGGCCGCCCGGCCTAACTTGCCCTCTTTGGAAAGCGTGATAATGGTAAGCCCCGAGGCGGTGCCCGATACCATTCCCTACGCCGAGATCGCAGGGGGTTCAGAACGCATCGAAAATAAAGACGTCCTACCTGAAGACCCCTCGCAGATACAGTATACCTCGGGCACCACGGGAAAGCCCAAAGGGGCGATCCTCCCCAATAACGGATTAATTTCCACCGACGCAATTTTTACCGAGGCCGGCTATTACCTGGAAGATGATTCCACCCTATGCGCGCTTCCTTTCTTTCACGCCTTTGCGGTATTGGTGTTCGTGATGAATATGACCGCCGGCGGCAACGGGGTCGTCATTCATGAGCGCTTCGATCCGGAAGCAGTCCTGCGGGATTTCGGCAAGTACGGGATTACGATCTATTTCGGGGTGCCCACCATGTATTCCTTTATGCTGGACGCCTTTGACCCTTCCAGGCATGACGTAAGCAAACTGAGGTTGGGCGTTGCCGCGGCCGCCCCCGTGCCGGTACACGTGATGCGCGAGATCGAAGAAAAATTCGGAATGACCATCCTCGAAGGATTCGGACAGACGGAGTCCTGCGGGGTGATAACCATAGAGGACCTTACGATGGAACGCAGGCCCGGCTCCTGCGGCCATGTTCTGCCGGAGCTGGAGGTGAAGATTTTTGACGAAAACGATAATGAGCTGCCTCACGGCGAGGTGGGCGAGATAGTCATGAGGCGCGGGCCCACCTGCATGAAGGGTTACTGGAACATGCCCGAGGCCAATGAGGAGGTCTTTCGAAACGGCTGGCTGCACACGGGTGATATGGGCCGCCGGGATGAGGAGGGCTACTATTACATAATAGACCGCCTCAAAGACATGATAATAACCGGCGGGTTCAACATATACCCCAAAGAGATAGAAGACGTGCTCTACTCCCATCCCGCCGTATTGGAGGCCACCGTCATTGGAGCCCCCGATGCCGTCAAGGGTGAGTTGGCCATGGCCTATATCGTGCTTAAGGAAGACCAAAGCGCGACTGAAGAGGAGTTCAACGAATTCTGCCGCCAGCGGCTGGCCGCATACAAGGTCCCTCGCAGCTACGAGTTCAGGGCCTCTCTTCCCAAAAACCCCCAGGGGAAAATACTGAAGCGTGTTCTGCGCGATGAGCTGTAGAGACATCCCACGGCGCAGGATACTAGTTGTCTCTACCACAGAATTATAAAGCGCGGGTCGCTTCCGGCTGCCAGCACTTTATAGTTTTAACGCTCGATACGGAAGGAGATCTCGGCCCTTACTCTGAAAACATCTACCTTATCGTCCTTCAATCTTACGTCGAACTCCTTGGCCCCTATTCTGGTGATGCCTCTGAGCGTCTTTTGAGCTTCAGCTATGACATTTTTCATCGCGTCATCCCAGCTTTCAGTCGATTCACCCACGATGTCGATGATTTTTATCGCAGTCATTTTGTGCCTCCTCTCTCAGATGAAAAAATAACTTTCTTCCCTCCGGTTAATCGCTTGTCAATGTAGTGTCCGCCTTTCGCTCCGGATTCTTAAAATCGGGTGGAAATTCCCGGCAACTTTCCAAGATAAATTTAACGCATATGCTTCCCGATTGCACAGATAATAACAGGGCGACCGATTTTTTAAGACGCCGAAATTATTGATTATCTGAAAGCTAAGAAAAGCCTCTCCCCGTCATGCGTCGATCATGATATTATATAATAAGAGATGATAAGGATAGCTTATGATTCGAGAGATCAGATAAAATGATCCATCGATGGAAGAGAAACTTAGCTCTGAATTTCGTTCCTGGGTAATTTCAATAGGGGTTTATCATGAGCGGTGAAAATTTAATCATGGAAAAAAGGCCGGAACTTCAAGAACCGGCTCTGATCGCAGGTTTCGGAGGGTGGCCTAACGCCGCAGGGATATCCACTGAGGTAGTGAACAACCTGAGGGAGATAGTGGGGGCACAGAAAATAGGCGAGATAAATCCTGAGGAGTTTTACGTGTTTACCTCCGTGGCTCCCATTACTACTCGCCCTGTAGCGGAGGTGCGAGGCGGCGTGGTAGACGAGCTGCACTTTCCAAGCCAGGAAATTTTCGCCTGGTCGGCTAAGGGGGAAGGGAAAGACCTGCTGCTTATCTCGGGGGTCGAGCCCGACCTGAAATGGCAAACTTATGCGGATATTATCTTCCAGTTGACTTCGGAGTTCGGAGTGAAGCAACTCTATACTTTAGGCGGTTATTATGACAACGTGCCTCATACCAAAGACCCCAGGATATCGGCGGTGGTGAACGATTCCGTGCTCAAGAAGAAGCTGCAAGGTCAAGATGTCATCTACACCGATTACCAGGGTCCTACCAGCATACAGACTTTCCTCCTCATGGAGAGCCGTAAGTATAACGTTGAAAGCATAAGCCTCTGGGGAGCCATCCCTTACTACATAAAGGTGAACTATCCCAAAGCCTACCATAAGCTGCTGGGAATACTTTTACAACTGCTGGAGATGGATCTGGACATCTCCTACCTTGAAGAAGCGGCCCGGAAAATGGATGTGGAGCTGGCATTAAAGATACAAGGGGACCCCAAGCTCGCCGACTACGTAAAAGAGCTGGAACGAGTTTATGAGATGAGCATGGAACAGCCCGAACATATTGACACAGAGGATATCGTGGATGATATCCAGGAGTTTCTCAAGCACGAGCGGGGTGAAGAGGAAGAGGAAGAAGAGGAGGAAGAGGAAGAATAGATGCTTCCTCTCTTCTGTAAAATAGGCAGAAGCTTTGTCTCTCCGAGAAGCAGGAAAGAGATTCAGGGCCGGAACTGAGCCGCATAATGTCATCTATCTTATGTCTGTTTGCTGTATGGCTGAAGTATGTGAAAAAGACTGGGTAAAAGTTTATACCCCCGCCACCATTGCTAATTTGGGGCCGCTTTTCGATGTGGGCGGCCTGGCTTTGAGCGGTATCGGTAATCAGGTATGGGCGCGTGTATCCCCTGAGCCGGGAATAAAGCTCCGGGTGGAGGGTGGGGGGAACCTCAGCAGCGACCCGCAGCGCAACGCAGTGGGGGTCGTGGCCTCTTTTGTTCTGGAG
>JAUXIQ010000042.1 GCA_030620925.1 Nitrospinota bacterium | reverse complement strand
TATATTTCAATAAGATAACATTTCAGACATTAATATATATAAAAAATAGTTTTAGGCAAGTCAAGAAAAAAATTACAATAACGCAAATTTATTTAAATATCGAAACAATCTCACATCTTTCCATGGAATGTACTACACCAGTTATTGACTATATAGCTCACTGTATCAGGGTTTGGGAGGCTCTCTTGGCTTCGTCGTAAACCAGTCTGACGGGAACCTGCTTTTCAGCGGCGAGTTGCATGCAGCTTTCGGCCTCGGGGGATGCCTTAGTTATCCTTCCTCCTGCTTTACCGAGCTTGACTTTTACTTTCCCGTAGACGGTCTCCACCTCAACCGTCTCCCGCTTCAATTTGTCCCTTGTTTCCAAGCGGGTCCTGAGGCCGAAGGTCGTGGTTTCATCGAAAAGAAGGGCGCTGAGCTCACGCTGCTTATCCGGTTGTGCGAGGATGGTGACTTTAACTCCCGGCCGCCCCTTTTTCATGATGATGGGGGTGAGGAATACATCCAGCGCTCCGGCTTCCAGAGCCTTCTCAGTGAAAGGGGCGTAGAACTCGGGGTTCAGGTCATCGATATTGGTTTCCATCACCGCCACGGTATCAGCGGTTTCCCCGCCTGCTGTAGACCCGATGAATACCCTCAAGAGGTTGGGCATGTCCGGAAAATCCTGAGAGCCTGCTCCGTGCCCCGTGGTCTGGATTGCCATGGGGGGAAGGGGGCCGAAATCATCGACCAGAGCGCTTAAAATGGCAGCCCCTGTGGGGGTGGTCAACTCCTTCTGCGGCCCAGCCGAATAAACCGGCTTCCCTTTGAGAAGCTCCGGCACCGCCGGCACGGGAACAGGTATCTGCCCGTGTGAACTCCCGACCATCCCGCTACCCAGGTTCACGGGAGAGGAGACCACTTTCTCTATTCCCATAAGTTCCAGGGCGGAAACTGCACCCGCAACGTCTATCATGGCGTCCAATGCACCGACTTCGTGGAAGTGGATTTCGTCGATTAAAGTACCGTGAACAGCGGCCTCCGCCTCGGCCAACCTGGTGAATATCCCGCTGGCTCTCTCTTTGATAGAGGGAGAGAGGGAAGAAGCATTTATGATCTTCAGCAGATCGCCAAGGTTCCGCTCTTCACTACTTTCCTGATCTAATATGACGTCGAATTTGATAGCTGAAAGCCCGTTTCTGGTTACGCTATTCCGTTCGAGCCGATAACCGGTAAGGCCCAGCTTTTTAATTTCTTCTTCGAGAAGGTTAAAATCAAGACCGGCGTCCAGCAGCGAGCCGATAAACATATCGCCGCTTACGCCGCTGTGGCAGTGGAAGTAGGCCGTCTTCATTCTTTCTCGCCCAAAATGTTTATCATGTGAGCCATACAGCCGGCGCCGAAACCGTTGTCTATGTTCACCACGGCCACCCCTGCAGCGCAACTGTTCAGCATGGTGAGTAGGGCCGCTACACCGTCGAAGCTGGCACCGTAGCCTACGCTGGTGGGCACGGCGACGACCGGTTTGTCCACCATGCCTCCCACCACGCTGGCCAGGGCGCCGTCCATCCCCGCCACCACGATTATCACGCGTGCCCGGTTCAGAACCTCTCTTCGCCCCAGCAGCCGGTGTATCCCGGCCACTCCCACATCGTAGAGTGTCTCCACGGCGCTGCCCAGCAGGTCCGCGGTGCTCAGCGCCTCTTCGGCAACGGGTATATCGGAGGTGCCTGCTGTGAGGATGAGTACCATACCTTCGGTGGGTTTCTTCTCCACAGTCTTGATGGTAACGGTCCTTCCGATGGGGTTATATTCAGCTCTGTCGTCTATGAGTTTAACCGCTTCGTAAACGTGGGGTTCCGCTCTGGTGGCCAGAACGCCGTGGTTTCTTTTCCGCAGGCTGTCAACTACCGCCACTACCTGATCCACGGTCTTACCTTCGCAATAGACCACTTCCGGAAACCCTTGGCGCAGCGTCCTGTGATGGTCTACCTGCGCGAACCCCATATCCTCGAAAGGGAGGTCTTTAAGGAGTTCCATTGCCTGGTCGGGCTCTATACTCCGGTTGTAAATCTTCTCCAGCAACTCTTTTAAAGCCGATGTTTCCAAGTCTGCTCCTGTACTTTAGTGAAAGCAATATAGGGCTTTTTAACTCATTGTCTCAAGTAAGACCCTTCAGTCTATACTTCAACTATCAGTCGAGTTCTCCTTTTAGGCTCCGGGTCATCAGCTCCATGACGGCCTTTTTGGGGTCTTCATCCATATATAGTATCGAGTATGTCTTCTGCGAGATGGGCAGCTCGACCCCATGTTTCTCACTGAGACCCATGATCGATTTGGCCGTCTTCACCCCTTCGGCGACCATCTTCATTCCACTGAGTATATCCTGCAGTTTTTGGCCCTGGCCCAGTTTATACCCTACGGTGTGGTTTCTGCTCAGGTTGCTGGAGCAGGTAAGCACCAGGTCCCCTATGCCGGACAACCCGGAGAATGTAGCAGGGTCCGCTCCCATCTTTACCCCCAGGCGGGTCATTTCCGCCAGGCCTCTGGTAATGAGTGCGGCGCGTGTATTGTCCCCCAGTTCCAGACCGTCCAATATCCCCGCAGCTACCGCAATTACATTCTTGAAGGCTCCGCCCAATACCACGCCGACGACATCCGGGTTAGTGTAAAGACGAAAGCTGGAGTCGCTCAGCAGCTCCTGAACCTCTTTGGCCGCCTCGTCGTCTTTTGAAGCGACAGAGGCCGCGGTGGGTTTACCGGCGGCGACTTCCTTGGCGAAAGTGGGTCCGGAAAGGAAGGAGAGACGCCGATGAAGGGCAGGGGGGGTAACTTCCCTGAGAAGCTCATCCATGGTCATCAAGGTATCGTTCTCGATACCTTTGGAGGTGTTGACCACTATTTCATCACCCTTAAAGTGGCTGGAGAGTTGAGACATGACCCCCCGTACTACGTGTGAAGGCATCACGTTGAGTATGATTCTGCAACCAGCCACTACCTCTTCCAGTGAGCCGCTGGGTTTCACGATTTGCGGTATCTCAAAACCGGGCAGGTAGAGGGTGTTCTCTCTCTTATTTTCTATCGCTTCCACCAGTTCGGCTTCGTAAACCCAAAGCTTCACCTTTATGCCCTTGCGGGCCAGCAGGACGGCAAGTGTTGTGCCCCAGCTCCCTGCTCCGATAATCGCTGTTTCATCCGTCATCATCTTCATCCTGAAATCTGTTCGAGAATTCTATTATACATCTCCCGCACTCTGGCGGCGAGTCGATTATACTCGGACATCAGCAGTTCGCCCTCTCGCTGATCCTCCTTTCGACTGAACCCCAATCTGCGAGCCAGCTTATCTTGTTCAGGGGCTTTAGAGGGAAGGGCGTGGAGGGGGCGTTCGTGCACTATCCTCAGGTTCATCTCCACCTCCCGCAAGAAGAGATATGCCTCTTGAAGTTCCTGGCTGGTATCCTGAGTCAACAGGTTCTCCCCCTGCAGCTCGTTCAGTGTGCTGAGAGTGCCCGGCGTCCTTATTTTAGGACAACGGCCTCCATGTTTCAACTGCAGCAGCTGAACTGCGAACTCTATATCCGTTATCCCGCCCAGGCCGTGCTTGAGGTCTCGGTGACCCTTTATTTCCCTGGCGAGCTCCTTCTCCATGCGCACACGGTTGTGCGCTATCTCCCCGGCCTGGGCGGGACCGAATCCTTTCATGTAGGTGAAACGATGTGCGGATGCAATGAACCTGTTTCCCAGCTCGGGGTCTCCTGCAACCGGTCTGGCCTTAATCATCGCCTGCCTGACCCACGCCTGCTCTTCCCTGTCAAAGTAGTCCTCGAACTTTGCCAGGGGAAGCGCCAGGGAACCTTTATCCCCTTCCGGTCTCAGGCGCATATCTATCTTGTAGGCGTAACCATCGGCTGTTACCGCGCTTATGGCGTTCAACAACAGTTCGTAAAGATGTGTGTAGTAGGTATGGTTGGTTAGCCTTTCGATGTCCGCAGGAGAATTGGGGTCTGTCTTCGTATGGCCGTCCCCTGAAAAGACCAACAGTATATCCAGGTCTGATCCGAAGCTCATCTCCCGACCGCCCAGCTTACCCATGCCTATTACGGCCGTCCTGGATTTAAGACCATCTTGAGTGACAGGCACACCATATTTCGCTATCAGTTCGGCTTCTACCATCACCAGCGCCACTCGCAGAATGGCTTCCGCCAGGTTGGATAACTCGGTCACGGTCTCCAGGACGTCCTGGCTGAATGCAATATACTTGAGGCCCACCCTGAGGTCTTCAGCTTGTTTGTACTTTCGCAACTCGGAAAGTTTTTCCTCCCATTCCTCGATGGGCTGGAGCGTATGCAGGAGCTCATCCTGAAATCGATCCCTGGATTTGAAGGAGACCATTCCTTCTGTTTGCAGCATAACGTCGAGAAGGTTCGGCTGCTGGATAAGGAAGTTGGAAAGGATTTCACTGTTGCCGAAAAGGCGCATCAGGAGGTTGAGTAGCTGCGTTTCTTCCAGGAGAAGGGATAGCAGCGTTTCTCTGCTCCGGCTTCCGTTGATGAAGCGCTCCAGGTGATTAAGAGCCATGTCCGGATCGGGTAATTGCGGGAGCAGTTGCGTAAGGTTGGGCAGGAGGTATGAAAAACTGAGCTTACTGCGCTCCGATGGATGAGAAAAGATTGGGCCGTCCCTCAGGAGCAGAAAGTTGTCCAGCGCTCTATCCGGATTGCCGAAACCCACGGCCGCCAGCCGATGCAAAGCCGTCTCCCTGTCTTCGAGATCGAGGGATATCTCTTCAGCAGCTTCCTCTTTCGCAGTGGAGTAGAAAAAGTTATTGTACACAGCTCTAACCGTCTCTATCCGCCTTTCATACTCGCTCATAAGCCTGCCGGCAAGCTGGCTGACGTCTCCATCCACCATGCCCATCTTGCGGGCCAGTATAGCTTGAGACTTCTCATCCCCGGGTATCGTATGCGTCTGCAATCCGTGGCTTATCTGTATCCTGTTCTCGAGGTCTCGCAGAAAGAGATATGCTTCGTTCAGGGCCGAGTGGTCGCCGGAATCGAGGTAACCGCTCCGGTGAAGGCTATCCAGCGCTTCGAGCGAATTGTTGCGCTGAATACTCTCATCCCGCCCACCGTGCACCAATTGAAACGCTTGGATGACGAACTCTATTTCGCGTATGCCCCCGTAGCCCAGCTTAACGTGTCCCTGAGCCTTATCATCGCGGCTCAGGCGCCGATCTATGGACTCTTTCATCTGCTTGACTTCCTCGATGGCGGTGTAATCGAGGTGTTTACGGAAAATGAAGGGTTTGACCATGTCTAAGAACTGTTCCCCAAGCTTTATGTCTCCGGCGCATAGCCTTGCCTTTATGAGGGCTTGCCTCTCCAGCGTGACGCCGTAGGATTCGTAATAGATTTCGTAGCTCCTCAAGGAATAGGCTATATCCCCCATGGTGCCTTCGGGTCGGAGGCGCAGGTCCACACGGAAGATGTTTCCTTCCGGGGTTATCTCACTCATGAAATTGGTTATCATGGTGCCCAACCTGCTGAAGTACTCATGGTTGGTTATGTTGTTCACGCGGTTCCCGCCCGGCCCGGGCTTCCCTTCCGTGCTCCCTTCATCGGAAGTATAGAGGTAGATAATGTCTATATCCGAGCTGAAATTGAGCTCCAGACCCCCCAGTTTTCCAAGGCCCAAGATGGAAAAGCGGCATTCTTTCTCCTGTCCATTTAAGTCTGTATAGAGGGGAGTCCCGTTACGTTTCAGTAATTCCTGATGGCAAGAAGTATATGCCGCTTCGAGGCATACGTCGGCCAGGTTGGAGAGGGCCCTGATGGTCTCCGCAGTATCCGCTTTTTTCAGGAGATCACGTAAACCGATTCGTATGTACTCCTTCTTTTTGAAAGAGCGCACAAAGCGCCCTTTCTGTTCCAGGGTCCCGGCTTGCTCCAGGGGGCCGCTGAGCTCATTCCAGAGGTCTTCTACGGACCTCGTTCTTTTGCGCTCTCCTCCGTTTGCGTCGGTTGTAATACAGGAAGTCAGCCAGTCAAGGCTCAACTCCATTTGTAAGAAGGAATCGGTGAGGAGCTGGCTGCCTGAGAAGAGGGCCATGAGAGCCGTTACGCTCTCGTCTTCTTTTTCCAGGCAAGAGCATAGTGCACTTCGGTCATCCGACGCGCTTAAGTATCGTTCCATGCCGTTGAGGCCCGCATCGGGATGGAACGATTCGCCCGCGGCTCCGATTATTTTGTTGAGAAGGGCAGGGGAGGTCCCAGTCTGCTGGACGATCAGCCGCAGGCTGTGCTCGACCGACCTAACGTTGGTGAACCCGGCTTGGCGCAGTGATTCTTCAATTCCCTCTGCTTTTTCCGAGAAGAGTTGCTCAGTGATATTGTTTACCGGGTTTTTAAGTTTATCGTTCATTTTTTCGCACAATGGGCCTGCAAACCCCATTATCGTAATGGATTTAAAATAACCTGCATTACGTCCTAGACATGGTGGATACGGCTTCCACGAGCTTCCTGCAATCATCCATTGAGCGTGGTGAAACTCTTATGAAGGAGGGCAGTCCGAAGGATGAACAGTCCCTCACCTGGAGGCCTTTCATGAGCAATCTCTTTCTGAATGATGCGGCATCGCCTACCTCAACCATGAAATAGTGTGCGGAGGAGGGCGCCACTACCAGCCCCATATCCGAGAATGAGCGAATAAGATAATCCTTTGCGGCTATTATTTTTACGAGACATTCTTTAAAGTAATCCTCAAAGTCCAGGGCCACGCGGCCGGCTTCTTGTGCCATGGCGTTCACCGACCAGGGAGGCTGAACCTTCTCCATGACTTCTATGACACTCTCATGGGCCAGGGCATAACCCAACCTTACCCCGGCCAGAGCGCAGTCTTTAGTCAGAGAGCGCATGATAATGGTCCTCCCATTGTCTATGAAGGGTAGTGAAGACCATGGTCCTTCTACGAAAGAGACGTAAGCCTCATCAAGCACCAGTATTCCTTCCTCCCAGGATTCGAGAAAGGCGCTGACCTCCTCGAATTCGAGGTAACCGCCCGTGGGGTTATTGGGGTTGCACAGAAATACCAGCTTGGGTGATATCTCTTTGATAATGTTAACTATTTCATCAACCCTGGGTCGGAAATCTGATTCCCTCTCTGCATTCCAGTGGTATACCCGGGCTCCTGCGGCGCGTGCGGCGTCGAGATATTCCCCGAAGGTGGGGCCTACAATGAGAACGGCGTCTGTCTCGCTCAGGTAGGCGGATGCAGACAGCCATATCAACTCCGAAACTCCGTTTCCGGACAAAACTTTATCCGGTTCTGTACCCACGCTGCGGGCAATAGCTCGTCGCAAGGCCAGAGTGTTGTTGTCAGGGTATTTCTCCAGCGGTACTTCTCTTATGGCATTCAGAACTTCTGGAGGGGGGCCGAAAGGGTTTATGTTCGCACTGAAATCGAGCACGTCCTGCGGTTTGATACCCAGACACTCCAGTTCACGATAGTCAGTGCCTCCATGGGTCGCTCTCTGCAAAGAAGATATATGCTTCCTAGGCTCCACGCCCATGACGAACCCCTATAATAATGATAACAATTACAATTATGGACAAAATATAGGCCGTCTTAACCAGGCCGGTAGCCCTGGATATATGCTCCGCCGAGGGAGGGTCTCCATGGCCCAGCTTGTAATGTCCTTCTTTTTCCAGTGAAACGTCCAGAGCCCCGGCCGCTGCACTCATTGTCCAGCCCGCGTTAGGGCTCTGTGTGAGCGAGTGATGCGACCGCATGGTTACCCAGGCACCTTTACCGTTCTCTCCTCGCAGCCTGGCGGCCGCAACCAGGAGCAACCCTGCCAATCTTGCGGGGACGTAGTTCAATATGTCATCGAGCCATGCGGTTCCTTTACCGACATATTCATGAACCGGATCACGATAACCGAGCATGGCGTCAGCGGTATTAATGAACCGGTAGGCGAGGGCGCCGGGGACTCCTCCCAGCAAAAAATATAACATCGGCGCCACCAAACCATCGGTAAAATTTTCCGCTACCGATTCCACGGCAGCGGATGCTACGGCTGGAGCTTCAAGATCGCTTGTCTCCCTGCTCACCAAGTGCGTGGCAACGATCTTTCGGGCCTGCTCCAGGTTTCCCCCTTCCATGCTTGATCTCACTTTCAGTGCCACTTTTCTCAGACCCGAAAAAGCGAAGGATGATTTAAACAGCAGTATGCTCGCTGCCAGATATAGATAAGGATTTACGCTCCAGGTATAACTCAAAAACCAGGCTGAAAGTATAAAGATCAGGCAACCACACGAAAAAATCAGGAATAACCCGTAGATGAGTTGATATTTTGCCCCCCGTGCGATAGCTCCTCTCTTAAGGAAATTGATAAGACTCCCCATCCAGGCTACCGGATGGAAAGCGTTTGGGGGATCACCTAAAGCCCAATCGAGCAGTACCGCCCCCATCAAAATGATGATAGTTTCCCACAATTTGCTTTACCGCTCTCCTGTTTGGATAAATTTCCCGTCCCCGCCTTTGCCGGAAAAAAGTTTTCTTCGCAATTGACCAATTTCACTATAACAATGCGATATCGTATGCTATCATGAGAGCGGCCCGGTGAGAATTGTTTTTTTCACAGATTATAACATATTGAAAATATGAGAGATATTAGAGGTAATACTGAATGCTCAAAAAGATAAAAATTGATAAGAAGAAGTTGAAACAGCCTGATGAGTTTGTTTCCACCACAAGTAAACTAGTGGACTCGCTGGTGGTCAATTGGAAGAGGACGGTCCTGATTTTGGTTATAATTTTCGGTAGTTTAGGCTCTTTTACCGGGATTAAATTCTATACAGATTACGTCGACAGAAAAATACTGGAAGATATCTCTCAGGCAGTTAACTCTAATCAGTCGGGAAACGGTTTGGCACCTGACTCTATTGTCCTTTTGCAGAAGGCGGCCCAAAGGGGAGGGAAGAAAACTTCCGGTTTGATCTCACGTATTTACCTTGGAAATAATTTTTACAAAGTAGCGATGTACGACCGCGCATTGGAAGAATACAACTACGTACTTTTACGCGCCACCGATAAAGTCGATCCGCTTGTCAGGGAGCTCGCTCTCCTCAGCGCCGGCTATAGCTACGAACAGATGAAAGATTATTCTGAGGCTTTAAAGATGTTCGAAGAAATAGCTGATTCCGCCGATTCAATTTTCGCGGATGAAGCCCTTATCTCAGCTGCGCGCTGCTACGAGCAGTTGGGTCAGATCGATAATGCATCTAAATCGTACATACGATTAGTAGCCGAACATCCCGATTCAGCATATATCCCCGAAGCAACCACTCGTATGGAAGCAATCGGTACCAAGATACCCTCGAAGACCCAGTAAGCAAGTTGAAAGTTTAATATTTGTGAAGTGATAATTATCGCCGCTTACTTAACTGCCGATAATATATATTATGTTAAATAGCCATAATGCGCAAAGTAAGTATTGTAAGGCCAACTTGGAGTATAATTATAACTAATGTATTACATGATTAATGTGAAGGTATATAATTGATATATAAAGTAATAGAAGCGTTATTGTACATTGCATATAGCCAAAAAAAGGGCGGAAACGCTGATGGTTTCCGCCCGGAGCAAGGTAGAAGCGTAGCAGACTAATCGGAGTCCTCCATATGCGAACCGCCTCTACCCATGAACCGTGGGTTCATTTTGAAGAACTTTTCGAGTTGCTCTTCTGTGAGGAGAGATTTTACTTTTTCGTGTTTCTCTATTCGAGCCAACTTAAGCTCGGTTTTCATCTTTGCTATTTTATTTAGCTTTTCCTTAACAGCCGACATATTAACCTTTGGAACTCTGAGCATATCGCGGAGTTCCAATTTCTCTATCTTTATATCAGCGACTCTCTTGATGGTATCCTTTCTTGCTTCAAGGTGAATAGAATAGATAGAGTTGAACTGGTCATCGCTTAAATCAAGTGACTGCTTGAGGGCAAGAAGATTGCCGTGTCTGCCGAATCCATGGCCCAT
>JAUXIQ010000314.1 GCA_030620925.1 Nitrospinota bacterium | reverse complement strand
GGTCCATGCTGGTCAGTAATATCTCTCCCGCCCCCAGTTCCTCTATTTTTGTTGCCCACTCGAGGGTATCGATACCGGTGGGGGTTCGTCCGCCATGGGTATAAACCTCCCAGCGGGGCTTTTTTCGGGCGCCTTTACTTTCTTCGGTCCGCTTGGCGTCTATGGCCACCACGATGCACTGGCTGCCGAACTTTTCGGCGGCCCGGGCCACGAATTCCGGTTCCTCCACCGCGGCCGTATTTATGGATACCTTGTCGGCGCCCGCCTTGAGCAGCCTGCGTATATCCTCCAGGTCTCTCAGCCCGCCTCCCACGGTCAGGGGCATGAAGACCCTCTCCGCGGTGCGTTCCACAACTTTTATTATTATATCCCGCTTCTCGTGTGAGGCGGTTATATCCAGGAAGGTCAGCTCGTCTGCGCCCTGGCGGTCGTACGCCTCGGCGGCTTCGGGGGGGTCTCCGGCATCGCGCAGGTTAACGAACTTGACGCCTTTGACCACACGACCGTCTTTAACGTCGAGGCACGGTATTATGCGTATGGAAAGCATATTTCTTAACTTTGCCTGGTTATGGCTATGGCCCGCCGGGCGCGGCAAGCAGCGCCCCTGCAAGGCGATTGAAAATGTCTCAACCCTTCTTTGTCGCGGCTATGGCCTGGCGGAGGTCCAGGGCGCCGGTGTAGAGGGCCTTGCCCACTATGATTCCTTCAACGCCGTATTTTTCCAGCTCCATAACTTCCTTTATGTCGTCGAGCGAAGAGATTCCGCCGGATGCTACTACCGGTATGCTCAGGGCTTGGGCGATTTCCCCGGTTGCCTCTGTGTTGGGCCCGGTGAGCATGCCGTCCCTGGATATATCGGTGTATATAATGGCCGCGGCTCCTGCTTCCTGACAGCGGAGGGCGAAGGGGATGGCCTCCTCGCCTGTATCCTTAACCCAGCCGTCCGTGGCCATCATGCCGTTTCTGGCGTCGACGCCCACGGCTATCCTCCCCCTGTGTTCGTGGCAGGCGGCCTGAAGGAATTTTTCGTCCCGGTAGGCGGCTGTCCCCAGCACTACTCGCCATGCCCCCAGATCGAACAGTCGTGTCATCGTTTCCTCGTTCCTGATCCCGCCGCCGACCTGTACGGGTATGGATACCGCCTCAAGTATGCTTTGCAGAGTCTCCCTGTTTTTAGGGGAGCCGGAGAAGGCTCCGTCGAGGTCGATAACGTGCAGGCGTTCCGCCCCCGCCTCCTCCCAGCGTCGGGCCACGGCTGACGGGTCGTCGGAATAGACGGTCTCCCGGTCGGCCTCTCCCTGGAGGAGCCGTACGCATTTTCCATCTTTTAAGTCTATGGCCGGAATGATTATCACGGGGCCGTTCTTACTTCTCCTGGCAAAATTTTCCGAAACGCTCCAGCACACCCAGGCCCAGCTCCTGGCTCTTTTCCGGGTGGAACTGGGTGGCGAACAGGTTGTCCGCCCATATGGCAGAGGCGAACTCCACTGAATATTCGGTGGTGGTGGCGATGAGCCCTTCGTCCTCGGGCACCACGTAGTAGGAATGCACGAAATACAGGTATGAGCCGTCTGAGAAGTGTTCGAGGATGGGCGGCTTGCGGGCGATTTTTACCTGGTTCCATCCCATGTGGGGGACTTTTATGCCCTGGCCGAAACGGACCACTTTTCCCTCGAACAGCCCCAGGCCCGGGCAGCGGCCGAACTCTTCTCCCTCGGTGAACAGCACCTGGTATCCCAGGCAGATGCCCAGAAACGGCTTACCCGATTCCACCGAATTCAGGATGGGTTTTATGAGTCCATAGTTCCGCAGGTTGTCCATACACATCCTGAAGGAGCCCACGCCGGGCAGCACTACCCCCTCGGCGTCGGCTATGGCGCCGGGGTCGCGGGTCACCAGTGCGTCGTAACCCACTTTTTGGAAGCCTTTCTGGACGCTGCGCAGGTTCCCCATGCCGTAGTCTATGATGGCTAACATAATCCACCCTATGTTTATTTTTTGGGCGACAGCTTGTCGGAAAGATGCGTCGGTGCGGACTCCACCGGGACAGTCTCCTGCTTGCCGGTGGCCATGTCTCTCACTATTACTTTTCCCTCTTTCAGCTCATCGGGAGCGGCGATGACCACTAAGGGTATGCCCCTCTTATTGGCGTAAGTGAGCTGTTTTTTCAGGCGGTCCTGGTGATAGTAGACCTCCGTCTTGAGGCCCGCCCCGCGCAGCGCCGCTGCTATGGTAATCGCATGGCTGCGGTAGTCTTCCCCCAGATGCACAACCAGCACCTGAGCCACCGCGGTGGTTTCGGGGAACATCTTCTGCTCGTCCATGACGGTGATTATGCGTTCGAGCCCTATGCTGGCTCCGGTGGCCGGGGTGTCCTCTCCGGTGAATTCCCCCACCAGTTTATCGTATCGTCCGCCCCCGGAGAGGCTTCCCACGTTGGGTTCCTCTACCACGGTCTCGTAGATGGGGCCGGTGTAATAGTCGAGGCCGCGGGCCAGGCTGACGTCCCAGGAGTAGCGCTCTCCGGGTAGGGAGAAATCTTTGAGGTGGCCGAAGAGGGATTCCATCTCCGCCAGGCTATCCACTCCCGCCGGAGTTTCTTTGAGGATGCCTCTCAGCTCCCTCAGCACCTCCTCCGGGTCTCCCTTCATACTCAGAAAGGGTATGAAGGTGTTGATCGAAGTCTCGCTTAACTCCAGTTTTTCAAGCTCTGTCGTGACGGTTTCCATGCCCGATTTATCCAGCTTGTCCACGCTCCGCAGGACATCCGGCCCCAGTGAAGGTGGGATGCCTGCGTATTCCAGGAGAGCGTTCAACACCTTCCTGTTGTTTATGCGTATGTTGAAGCGGTCGAAGCCCAGCGCCGCCATACAATCGTGGTTGATACTTATTATTTCGGCGTCCACCACCATGTCGTCGCTGCCGATGACGTCGAAATCGCACTGGTAGAACTCCCGCAAACGGCCCTTCTGCGGCCTGTCGGCCCTCCAGACCGGTTGTATCTGATATCGTTTGAAGGGTTTTGGAAGGCTTTTGGCGTGCATGGCGTAGACGCGGCACAGGGGTATGGTGAGGTCGTAGCGAAGCGCCAGCACGTCACCCCCCTTGTAGGCCAGCCGGTAAATGAGCTTCTCTCCTTCCTCGCCGTACTTCCTGGTGAGCACTTCCATATACTCGATGGCGGGTGTGGTGAGAGGCTCGAGGCCGTATCTCTGGAAAACCTCCACCAGGGTGTTCACAACGTAGTCCCGCTGAAGCATCTGTACGGGTAGGAAATCCCTGGTGCCTTTCAGTATCCTGGCCTGAATGTTGTCGTTAGTCTCCATTTTTATCTAATCCAGTTTCACCAGGGGAGGCAGCTCCTCTATGTCGGAGATCACAATATCCGCCCCCATTTCGGTGAAGAATTCCCGCTGTTCATTCTCCAGGTCGGTGTCCTTGCCCGCACCGGAGAG
>JAUXIQ010000388.1 GCA_030620925.1 Nitrospinota bacterium | reverse complement strand
TAGTAGCCGAGTCGCACCTGGTGGTGGATACCAGAAACGCCACTCGAGACGTCGTCGAAAAGGAGAAGATAATCACTCTGTAATCAGGAGATAAGCTTTATTGGTGTGTACGGGCTCCGTCTGTTCGGGGTTTAGATGCCGCCAGGTATTAGATAAAATTTTTCTGCCTTAAGCTCAACCCACCGATGAAAGGCGACATTATGGAAAGAAAATTAAGACGAAGCGTGCTCTACGTACCCGGTTCCAGCGAAAAGATGCTGGGTAAGTCCATCGGTCTGGACGCAGACGCCCTCGTCCTCGACCTTGAAGACGGCGTGGCCCTTTCTCAGAAAGAAGAGGCCCGCAACCAAGTGTTAGACGCGCTCAAAACAGTCGACTTCGGAGACAAGGAGAAGATCGTCCGCATAAACGGACTCATCACCGAGTTCGGCCATGCGGACCTGGAAACCATCGTGGAGGGCCGCCCCGACTCCATTCTCATCCCCAAGGTAAACGGCCCGGCGGAGATGCTGGAGGTGGATAGTATCGTGGCCCACCTTGAAAATAAGCATGACTTTCCCCAGGATGAAATCAAGCTCATGGTAATGGTGGAGACGCCGGCTGCCGTCCTCAACCTCCCAGCCATAGCAAACTGCTCGGCACGGGCCACCGCACTCTGCTTCGGCGCCGCCGACTTTATGAAAGAAACCGGGGGCCGCATAACCAGGGGGCGCAGTGAAGCCCTGTTCGTACTGACTCAGATGGTATTGGCCGCCAGGGTGGCGGGTATCGACGCAATAGACACGCCCTACTTTAACATTAAGGATGAAGAGGGCCTGGTGGAAACCACGGAGATGGTTCGCGACCTCGGGTTCGACGGTCGCTGCGTCATTCACCCCTCGCAGATAGAGCCGGTGAACCGCATTTTCTCCCCCTCTCAGGAAGAAATAGAATATGCCCAGAAGGTTATCAAAGCGTACCAGGAGGCTGAAGCATTGGGCCGGGGCACCATCGCTCTCGAAGGAGAGCTTATAGAGGCCCTGCACGTAGAAGTGGCTCAGCGGGTACTCAGGATCGCTGAGCGGGCCGCCTGATTTAAACCGACAAACCACCAGAGCGTTCATATATGGAACTGGATATACTGGCCATAGGAGCTCACCCCGACGACGCGGAGATCGGGTGCGGCGGTCTACTGGTCAAGATGAAAGACATGGGCTACCGAACCGGCGTCATACACCTCACCTTGGGGGAGATGGGCTCCAGGGGCGACGCCAAGACGAGGGCCAAAGAGATCGACCGGGCGGCAAAAGTCATGGGCCTGGATCACGTCGAAGTCCTCGGTTTTAAGGACTGCCAGGTTACCGACGACTACCAGAGCCGCCTCAAGGTAGCAGAAGCGCTGCGGCGGGTGAGACCCAAAATCCTGCTGGGCCCATACTGGACAGGCACTCCCGGGCGAGGTTTGGGCCATTCAGACCACCTCGCCTGCGGCAACATGGTCCTCCACGGGGCCAACTTCGCCCACCTGCCCAAACTCCCCGTCGACGGAGAGCCCCACGCGGTCAACCGGATACTTCACTATTTTATGCCTCTGGACGTGCTGCCCACCTTTGTGGTGGACGTCACCGATTACATAAAAGGCTGGATGGACGCCGTCAAGGCTCACCGGTCCCAGTTCTATAATCCCCAGACAAAGAAATATGACGCCATTCACTTCATAGAGGGTATGGCACGGCACTTCGGCCGCATGATACGCGTAAAGTACGGGATCGGCTTCGTGACCAGCGGTCCCCTCCCCCTGGAGGACCCCTTAGTCCTCGTCAAATAGATGTGAATATTTGAAAGAAAGGTTTTTCCGGTTTTCCTCGCCGCCAAGGAAAGCAGGTTTACCCAAAATCAAAATTGGCACGGCCGCTACTATTCACCGTAACAATACCGCCTTTTTTAAGGGAACGACTATATACTTACCATGCCGCACAACGGTTTACCATTCGCTTGCGAAGGAAGAAAAAATCCGTTATATTGTTGACTATTATCTATAGCAAACAAGTATAATGAGATTTATTCCATCTATAAGATTAAGGTTCTTTTCGAACATTAAGCCCCTGCCCTCATTCGCTCACTGAAAAACAATCGTGCCCAGACTTACACACTAAAAAATTTTTATCGCGTAAATCTAGGTGGTGAGGTATGAGGATTCTAAAAACGCTTGCAGCAGTATGCGCCATCAGCCTTTTCTTCCCCGGTTTTTCGCTGACCTCGGAGAAGGAGCGGGTAGTAAGAATCGGCGTAATTTCCCGGTATAACCCCAGGATCATGTACCAGAATTATCAGCCCATCATGGACTACCTTTCGGAGAGCACCCCCTACAAATTCGAGCTGAAGCTGGGCAGGACTTACACCGATACTCTCAACTTTCTGGCCGAAGGCAAGGTGGACGTCGCCTCTTTGGGGGCGGTCACTTACCTGGAGGCACACAAAAAATTCGGAGCAGTGCCCATACTCAGGCCCCTGAACGGGGAGGGAGGGGCGTTCTATAGAAGCATCACCATCGTGCGCAAAGACAGCAAAATAAAGCAACTCAAGGACCTGAAAGGAAAATCCTTCGCTTTCGCTTCCATAAAATCCACCTCCGGCAATCTGTTCCCCCGCTATTATATCGCCAAGGCGGGCATTCATCTAAAAGATTTGAAACAGTATATAAACCTGGCGCACCACGACTCCGTGGCCAGGGCGGTGCTCAAAGGGGAGTTTGACGCCGGAGAGGTATAAGATGTAACAGCCTACAAGTACAAACAGAAGGGACTGAGGTTTATCTTATACTCTGACCCCATACCCGGCGTCCCCATAGTAGTCAGAAAAGACACCCCCCCTGATGTGGTGAAATGGATTAAAAAGGCCCTACTGGCCATCGACCCCAACGACCCCG
>JAUXIQ010000258.1 GCA_030620925.1 Nitrospinota bacterium | reverse complement strand
CCGAGGTGCTCATGGCCGGTTACGGCGGGCAGGGCGTGGTGACCATAGGGCAGCTCCTGGGGGAGGCCGCCACGGGAAGATACCAGAACGTAAGCTGGTTCCCCACCTACGAGACATTGATGCGGGGGGGCAGGGTCGCCTGCTACGTAGTGATGTCCGATGAGATGATACTTTCGCCCATAATGTCCAAACCTGTAGCGGCCATCATTCATGACACAATTTCCATGGAGTGGTATCAGCAATCAGTGAAGCCCGACGGTTTCCTGATTTACAACAGCACCATCATCAAGGAAGGCTCCGATCGGGAGGACGTAAAGCTGGTTCCCGTTCCTGCCAATGACATGGCGCTGGAGCTGGGCAACGTTCAGGGATCCAACCTTGTGCTTCTGGGGGCATATCTGAAGGCCGCCGAGGTGCTTTCCCTGGAAGATGTCGAGAAAGCCCTGGAAGCTAATATGACGGAGGCGGGGAAGACCCGCTTCCTGGAGCCCAATCTGGCGGCTTTGCGCAAGGGCTACGAGAACAGCTACTGAAACGCGTTCCCCGCGGCGGAGGGTATTCTTTCTGATTTTACGGCCATATCCGCTCAGGGACAGATGGGAGGGGGAGGAGGATATGAGGACCGAGGGAAATTTCGACGGCGAGCTAAGGGAGTGGGAAGAGAAATTTGAGCGCAACATCAACGACCGTCCTGACGGCGGGGGAGGGAGCAACAAGAACTCTTCGGACATTCCCATCAAACCTCTCTATACCCCCAGGGACATTGAACAGAACACCTATGAGCAGGATCTGGGGTTCCCCGGCGAGTATCCTTACACCCGCAGCGTGTTCGCCTCTTCATATCTCGGCCAACACTGGACCATCCGCCAGATACTCGGCTACGGCAGGGCCGAGGAGACCAAACAGAGGCTGGACTACCTTTTCGAACAGGGCGACCGGGGCGTAAACATCGTCTTCGATATACCCACCAACCGGGGCTACGACTCCGACCACCCACTTGCCGAAGGCGCCGTGGGCAAAGAAGGCGCAGCGGTGGATACCATCGAGGATATGGAGATACTCTTCCGGGAAATCCCCATCGAACAGGTCAGCTCCACCCTCATCACCGGCGACGTGGTCTTTTCCATGTACCTGGCCATGGCCCGGAAGCGCGGCGTGCCCCTGGAAAAACTCACCGGCACCATCACCCACGACGTGCTCACCCGCCACGTCTGCGGGTATACATACGTGTTCAAGAAGGAGGTCGTCGAGAACGCCTTGAGGGTTGTCGCCGATTCCATCCTCTTTTGTGCGGAGAAGGCGCCTAAATTCAACACCACCTACGTCACCTCTCATTCCATCCGCGAATCGGGCGCTACCGCCGTCCAAGAGATAGCCTTCGCCTTCGCCCTGGCCATGGGATACATCGAGGCGCTGCTGGAGCGGGGCGCGGATATAGACAGCTTTGCCCCGCGGATTACCTTCTTCACTGAGGCTCACAGCGACCTCTTCGAAGAAGTCGCCAAGTTCAGGGCCGCCCGCAGGCTGTGGGCCCGCCTCATGAAAGAAAAATACGGAGCGAAGGATCCCCGCTCGTGGCGCTTCCGCTTCGCCACACAGACTGCGGGCTGCACCTTAACCCTTCAGCAGCCGGAGAACAATATCGTGCGCACTACCCTGCAGGCACTGGCGGCGGTGTTATCAGGGTGCAACGCACTGCACACCAATTCCTACGATGAAGCGGTGGCCATACCCACGGAGAAGGCCGCCCGCCTGGCCGTCCGCACGCAGCAGATAATCGCCCATGAATCGGGCGTGTGCAATACCGTAGACCCCCTGGGCGGCTCCTACTACGTGGAAGCTATGACCAACGAGATGGAGAAGCGCATCAGCGAGTATCTGAAGCGCATAGAGGATAATGGAGGGCCGCTCAACGCGCTGGAATGGATGCACCAGGAGGTGGCCAACGCTTCCTTCAGGTATAACGAGGAGGTTGAGAGCGGGGAGCGGAAGATAGTGGGCGTTAACTGCTACCAGGTGGACGACGAGGCGGAAGAGTTCCCCATGGAGGTTTTCAAGGTGGACCCCGAGTTTGAGAAGAAACAGCTTGAGCGCCTCCGGGAGGTCCGCCGCAGGCGGGATGACGCCAAAGTTAAAGACTGCCTGCAGAAGATAGAGAACGTGATGAAAGGCAAAGATAACGTGATGCCCTATCTCATGGAGGGCGCGGCGAACTACTGCACCGTGGGCGAGATGAACGACGTCCTGGGGCACATGGGTGGGGTGTAAAGTTCGGGGGAAACTTTTTGCAACCCCGCTGAGAGCGGAGCTTCAGACCCCATCCAAAAACTTTTGTGTCTATGATGAAAGATAAGAAGATACGCGTGCTCATAACCAAGGTGAGCCTGGACCGCCACAACCGCGGCGCCAAGGTGGTGGCTACCGCCCTGCGCAACGGCGGCATGGAGGTCATCCTCCTGTTGAATAACCTCACCCCTCAGGAGGTAGTGGAGACGGCCATACAGGAAGATGTGGACGTGCTGGGCATAAGCACCCTCTGCGGGCCTTACCACATTATGCTGCCTCGGATAACGAACCTGCTGAAGGAGAAGGGTGCCGAAGACATAATGGTTGTCGCCGGAGGCTGTATCCTCAAGGAGGATATTCCCGGCCTCAAGGAGGCGGGGGTGACGAAGGTGTTCTTGCCGGGAACGCCCACGGCGGAAATAGTCTCTTATATCAACGGCAGCGCCCGCCGGATATAAACGATAGTCCTCTGGTATTTTTCATTTCCCGCCTGGTATTAAACCTTGCATATTAAGCGTATCGAGTATTCATATGAGTTAGGGAGTTCTGAATGCTGTTGCATTTGATTTCCTCCCCTTTGACCCCGCCTTTCGCGGGGCAGGGATGTGGGAGGAATATGGTGGGGGTGAATATTAAGGATTGATTGCGACAGGATGCCGCCCCTATTAACTATTTAGAGGGGTTATTTTTTGTGGATTAGCTGAAGGGTGGTGTGATGGATGTCGTATTCCTCGTCCAGGAGCCGGTTGATCCGCGAGAGCAGCTCCCCGCTGGCAGCCAGGTCCATGTTGCCGTCTACTCTGATGTGTGCGGACAGGGAGTACATGTTGGAGGTGATCTCCCAGATGTGTATGTCTTCGATGCCTTCTATTTCTTTGATTGTCTCCATGAGCCTGTTGCTTATCTCCTCCGAGTCCATGCCCCTGGGGGCGGCCTCCAGCAGTACGTTTATGGAATCCCTGAACAGGCCCCAGGCCCACACGAAGATCACGCAGGAGATGCCTATGCTCAGGAGGGCGTCCACTACGAACCAGTCCGTGTAGAAAATTATGACGGCGCCGACTATGATCGCCATGGATGAGAAGGTATCCGCCAGCATGTGCAGGAATGCGCCGCGCACGTTGAGGTCCTGCCTGCTGGTGCCGTAGAGTATCCAGGCGCTGACCAGGTTCACGCACAGGCCCGCCAGGGCCACGTAGAAGGTCTGGAGCCCCATGATGGGCTCCGGGGCCAGGAGCCTCTCCACTCCCTCCTTGAAGATGAAGACGGTTACCCCGAACAGGAACAGGCTGTTGAACAGGGCGGCCAGTATCTCCACCCGGTAGAGGCCGAAGGTGCGGTGGCGGCCGGCTTCCCTTCCGGCGATGATTATGGCTAACAGGGCGATGCCCAGGGCCACGAAGTGGGTGAACATGTGCCCGGCGTCGCTCAGAAGGGCCAGGCTGTTGGTGTATATTCCGCCCGCCACTTCTATAATCATCACCACACCGGTGATGATCATGGTCAGCTTGAGCTTCCCCCGCTCCACGGAGCGGTATTCCTCCACCTGGTGGAATTCGCCCTCGTGATGTTTATGCGCCGGAACCGGCCGATGGGAATGGACCATTTTTTCTATCATTGAGGGAACGTTTTTAGAAAAAACCCCGCCCCCCGCGGGGCTCCAACTCCCTCCTACACCTTTTGGGAATGTACGCCTATAGACTATGCAGCGTCCGCCGCCGGAAGTCATTGGCCGGATAACGCTAGCCTTCGAAGATGGGTGTTCCGTGGACCCCTTTCTCGCGCAT
>JAUXIQ010000332.1 GCA_030620925.1 Nitrospinota bacterium | reverse complement strand
GGTTAATACTCAGGCCGCCGGTATCGGATGCGCGCTTGAGAATTTTCTGGAACACCACGGGTTCAAATCGAAAGCGGTCAAGGTCAACGAGGTCTACCGCGAAGAAGCGGAGCGCGGCAAGTATTCCATGATACCCGATATCTCGCTCCGCTACCTGGCGGCCCGTTCAGGCGCGGCGTTTTTCGGTCTGTCGGGTAACGTATTAACCAAAAAGGAGGGTGCGGCGGTCATCCTGGGTGCATGCGTTACTTCGGCGGAGCTGACCCCCACCGAGCACACACCGCCGGAGGAGAACTACTGCGACAACTGTGGCCTCTGCCTCAACTCCTGCCTTTCGGGCATGATGGACAAGGAAGAAAAAACCGACATTATCCTGGGAGACATTCCCTTCTCCTATTCCAAGCGCCGTGAATATATGCGCTGCGAGTTCGTATGCGGCGGCATGAGCGGGCTTCATCCGGATGGTAAGTGGTCGACCTGGTCCCCGGGCCGCTACGAAATCCCCGAGAAGGACGAGGAGTTTTTGGATTTGATGCGGAAAGGCATCAAGGCATATAACAAAAGGCCGGACATGGGCGGCGGAGCCTATCACATTTTGATGAAAAATAAGCTCTACCTCACCTGCGGCAACTGCCAGCTCCTCTGTCATCCAGACAAGAAAAAGCGCGCCGAACGGTTTAAAACGTTGACCACAAACGGCGTGGTCGTCCAGAATCCCGATGGCTCCATCGAAAAAGTCTCCGCCGAAAAAGCGGAGGAACGTATAGCGGCAATGGACGAGGAAACGCGCTCTCTCTATGTATAGCTGCTGAAGCTCAATAGAGCAATGAAGGCTCCAGGCGAGCGCTGTAAAGGCCCGCCTGGAGTTTTTTTAATCTTGAGTACTTTATTAAGTCGTGGTAAACCCTGTTCAGGTTAGAATATGTTTGTGTACAGGTTTAGGCCGCAGGGTTTTCGCGGGGTGTAAGAAATGGTTGATGTCTTGATTATTATAGGTGCCGCAATCCTGATAATTCAGGCTTCCATCGGGCTTGCTTTTTTCGTTTCCAGTATCCGGGAAAAAGAGAAGAGGGCGAGTGTCTTAGGCGGGCTCCAATTTGCGGGCATGCTGGCCCTTGTGCTCATGTTCTTTTACCTGCTGAAGACAGGTTTTTTTGACACCGGAGCCGGTCTGACCCTGTTGACCATCGGTATAATAGCTGCCGTCTTCGCCGCTTTTATGCTCATGAGGAAAACCGGCGCGAATCCGAGGGCACTTGAAGGCACGAAAGGGCTGATCGTCGGGGAAGTGAAAAGATGCGATGAACGGAAGATAGTCTTCTCCAGGAATAATTATCTTGAGCCGGAAACGGAAAACTATGAGAAGTTTTACAAGGAACATCCGGAATATGAGGAGCGCGACGCCAATAGGAGGGCGGTAGGAGGCCCGTTGGGACAAATGGGTGCCATAGACCATCCTTACGAGGGGCCGAACAGGGCGGCCATAATGGCGTCGGTAGCGTTCAACAGGCATCTCGGTGTCCCCGAGCGGGTCAGACCCCGAGTATCGGAAGACAAAATCGAGCTCAGTCTCGAAGAAGCAACGGAGAGAATAAAAGGCTACGCGCTGCGTTTCGGGGCCGACCTGGTCGGTATAACCGAGATCAACCCCCTCTGGATGTATACCCACCGGGGGATACCCCACCCGCAAGTGCAGGAGGAGTGGGGTCAGGAGCTCAAGGCGGAGCATAAGTATGCCATCGTATTCGCCGTGGAGATGGATATAGAAATGATCGGAGCAGGCCCACACACGCCCAGCGCTATGGAAAGTATGCGCAAATATTCCGACGGGACGTTCATCGCCGCTCAGCTTGCGGCATACATAGCCAATATGGGCTATTCGGCCACGGCTAACCATCTCTCATATTACGAGGGGAACCTCGTTCCCCTGGCGGCGGACGCGGGATTGGGGGAAGTGGGGCGAATCGGGTATCTGATGACCAAAGAGTTCGGGGCCAGGCAGCGGCTGGGGGCGGTGACAACCGACCTGCCCCTCATACCAGACAAGCCGGTTGATATAGGGGTAGAGAATTTTTGCGACATCTGTAAAAAATGCGCCGTCTGCTGCCCCGGCGATTCTATTCCCGATGATGACCTATGTGAGGTCAACGGGACCCTCCGCTGGAAGCTGGATGCCGAATCATGTTTCGATTATTGGGGAAAGGTGGGGACGGAATGCTGCATCTGCATGAGGGTATGCCCCTGGAGCCACGCGCGAACTTTCCCCCATCAGCTTATAGTCTGGCTGATCACACGGAACAAAACTTCAAGGCGCATCTTTTCATATATGGACGACATCTTTTACGGAAAGAAGCCCGGTCCCAAAGCACCCCCCAAATGGGCAAATTTCACCGAGTGGAAAGTGAAATAATATCTCGCGGCCTCAAGGCAGACTGAGTTGGGCGAATACAAGATTCACCCCTACAGCCTGTTGTAGGAGCGCATTCCAGGCGGGTCGCCCCTAAGTTTTTAAACGGGCGATTTGGGCGAGACGATGACTTTCTCCCTGAACAGCTCCTCGATCTCCGAGTCGTTGTAACCGCAGAATCGGCTTAGTATTTCGTGGCTATGCTCCCCCAGTTCAGGCGCATGTCTCTGTATAGTGCATGGGTTCTCGCTGAACTGGACAGGGTAGCCGGCGACTTTCATCGGGCCGTGCACGGGGTGGTCATAGTCGATAATATAATCGTTGAGCAGAGCCTGGACGTCTTCCGTCAGGTCAGTTAAATCGTTCACCACCGTGTATATGAAATCTCCGCCATCACTCAGGATTTTCATCCACTCTTCCCTGGGGCGTGAGGCGAAAAGATCGTCCAGTATGCCGGTCAGCTCTTCGCCGTTATCGCTTCTGGAAGCGTTGTCTTTAAACCTGGGATCATGCTCCAGGTGAGATATACCCATGGCGAAGCAGAAGTCGTGCCAGTATCTATGGGCCTCGATCATCCCAAGGCAGATCCATTTCCCGTCGCCGCACTCATAATGGTTCCAGAGCGGATTCGGGGGCTGATGCCGGGCTGACTGGTACAGGGACTTCCCCATGGCCAGGGTGGCCTGAACGTTAACTCCCTGCAGATGCATCATGCTGCCCAGGTGGGAAATATCGACTTTCTGTCCAGTGCCGTGGCGCTCCCTGTCGATGATGGCAGCCAGGATGCCGTAAGCAAGCATGATGGCTCCCATCTGGTCTGCGATACCACCGGCGATACGGGTGGGCGGCGTTTCCGTGCTCCCCACTGCGTTCATTATGCCCGACCGGGCCAATCCCAT
>JAUXIQ010000248.1 GCA_030620925.1 Nitrospinota bacterium | reverse complement strand
TCCGGCTGGTGAGCAGCAGACCGAGGCCTAACGCAAATGCCCCAATGATCACCACTTTTCGGGTTCCTATCCTGTCGGACAAAAAACCGAAAATGAGTGAAAACGCACCTATCGCCCACCAGCTTATCGTTGAAGAAAAAGAGATGGAGGCCCTTGTCCATGAGAAATGCTCCTGCAGAGGTTTTAAGAAGACGCCGAACGAAAAGAGAAGCCCCATCCCCATGGCCACAATGATGCACGAAGCGATGACGATCACCCAGCCGTAAAAGAACCCTTTTTTTTCAAGTTCGGCGGCAACCGATTCGTTCATATACTTCTCTCAATTGAGTTGACCGATCTTCAGCATCAGATGAACTGGCCGGAAAATCGCGAAAGACGAACGATTAGCCTCTTAAGCGTGGCAATAAAACCGAAATGCTTAAAGATTATTAGATTATTAGTCTATTTGCAAGGCTGCTGCTGCGGCACTTTTACCTTAACCAAGGATACCCACCCGCTTGCGGTATACACCCCCCCCCACCGCCACGAGTGACGGGGTTCGACCTCGCCTTACGGCGGGATCATCACACACCCATAAATGAGTGGGTATGTCTGGTAAAATGTACCAATTCGGTTATCCAAACCCATCATACAGCCTGCCCTTTTTGTTTATCGCAAAAACGCTCCCTTTGTCATTCTGAGCGAAGCGAAGAATCTCGCATAATCGGCCAGCGAGATTCTTCATTGCGCTGCGCTCCATTCAGAATGACAATCAAGAGTATTTTGATTAATATTCAGAGGATGGCCGGATAAAATTCATAAACTGAAGCTCCCCCTTTCATTCCTCAACGCCATGATTTATAATAATCTCTCCAAAAGGGTATCCTGAATATGTCAATCATTCGGAAAAGGATAGCGGCCTGTTCTTCGATTTAGTAAACTGCATGTCTGCGGGGGGACGTGAAATATGGTAGAAGTCATTTCCGCTCAACGAGCGGCTGAGCTGGTAGGCAACGGTCAGACAGTTACCGTTTCCGGGATGGGCCAGTTATTGGTGCCGGAGAAGGTGTGCCAGGCCATCGGCGGCAGGTTCAAAGCAAGTGGAGAGCCGAGGGACCTCACGCTCTACTACCCCGTAATGTTCGGCTTCGGGGAGGATACGGGCCTCGAACATTTCAGCCATGAAGGCATGGTGCGCAGGTTCATCGGCAGCAGTTTCTATAACCAGGTCTACCCCAGGCTGGCCGAGCTGGTCAACAGCAATAAGGTCGAGGCCTACAACCTCATCCTGGGCGGGATGTTCCACATCCTGCGCTGCACCGCCATGGGGCTCCCCGGCTACCTGACGCAGGTGGGCCTCAACACCTTCCAGGACCCCCGCCAGGAGGGCGGCAAATTCAACGAGTGCACCAAGGAAGACATTGTGGAGCTGCATCAGATCAACGGGCAGGAATACCTTCTCTACAAATCGGTTCCCATAGACGTGGCCGTCATACGGGGCACTACCGCCGACGAGGACGGCAACATCTCCTTGGAAGAGGAGTACCTCTCCATGGGGGTGCGAGTTCAGGCCACGGCCGCAAAGACCAACGGGGGCATAGTCATCGCCCAGGTGAAACGCATGACCAGGCGGGGAGGGCTGCATCCGCGCATGGTGGAAGTGTCCGCGGCGCTGGTGGACTACGTGGTGGTGGACCCCGATCAGCCGGTAATGGTGGTAGGCAGCCGGCGCATGGACAGCAGCATGTTCCCCCCCATAGAAGATTTTTCCTATAACCCCGCCGCCTCCGGTGAGATACGCATGCCCATGCCTGAACTGGAGATGCTGGAGCTGAAGCGGGAGAAGATAATCGGCCGCCGGGCGGCCATGGAGCTGCAGCCGGGCGAGGTGACCAACCTGGGCGGGGGCGTGGGCATCAGGACGGTTCCCCTGGTGACCATCGAGGAGGGAGTGGAAGATGAAGCGCAGTTCACCATCGAGCATGGCTCGCTGGGCGGGGTGAACATAGGGAGCGTGGCGCATCACAACGTCCAGGCCATAATGACTTCCGCCGAGCTGATGGATTTCTACGTGGGGGGCGGCCTGGGATTGACCATACTCAGCTTCGGTGAGGTGGACGCCGAAGGGAACGTCAACGTCAGCAAGTTCGGCCCCGTGATGCCCGGCTGCGGGGGGTTCATAGACATTAGCCACCGCACACCACGGATCGTCTTCGTGGGGAGCATGACCGTAAGCGGCCTGGAGACGGAAATTTCCGACGGGACTTTCAACGTGTTGAAGGAAGGGAAGCGGAAGAAATTCGTTAACCGAGTGCAGCAGATAACTTTCAACGGACAGGAGGCCCTGAAGAAAGGGCAGGAAGTGACCTACGTCACCGAGAGGGCGGTCTTCAGACTCATGGATGAGGGGATGGTCCTCATCGAGATAGCGCCCGGCGTGGATTTGAATAAAGACGTGCTCGACCAGAGCGAGTTTCCCATAAAAGTTTCTCCCGATCTCAAGGAGATGGACAAGCGCATATTCTACCCGGAGCCTATGGGCCTCAAGATCATGAACGATAACGGGTAGGTCGGATTTCAAGGGATACTGAGAGAGTGTCCGCACCGGATCGTAACTGCTCTTTTATTGCAGGCGAATTGTAATTGCAGAATCCAGGTAACAATAACGACCAGACGAAACCCTAATATGGGAATGTGGAATTATGGGAAACTTCCAAAAATTGTTCAGCCCGTTTTCGGTGGGTAATATGGAACTGAAGAACAGAGTAGTCATGGCCCCCATGGCCACCCACTTCGCGGAGCCCGACGGGTCGGTCACTCAACACCTCATGGACTATTACGCAGAGCGGGCCGCAGGCGAGGTCGGCCTCATAATTACCGAGTCGAATTACGTCCAGCGGAGGGGGCGGGGCGGCCCTAACAGGTTCGGGCTTTACGATGATTCGTTGATCGAGGGGCACAGGAAACTCACCGACGCCGTGCACGACCGGGGCAGCAAAATCTGCGCACAGATTCATCATGCCGGCCGCTCAGCCGGTCCCGCGGCTATCGGTGAAATACCCATATCTCCTACCGCTACCGGAACTGCCAGGGAGATGACCCTCCAGGAAATCGAAGAGGTGCAGCGTGATTTCGCCCTGGCGGCGGGCCGGGCAAAGAAGGCCGGTTTCGATTCAGTGCAGGTGCACGGTGCGCACGGCTATCTGATAAACCAGTTCCTCTCCCCCGTGACCAACAAGAGAACCGACGACTATGGTGGCAGCGAGGAAGCCAGGATGCGCTTCCTGCTGGAGATAGTGGAGGCCGTTCGGCGGGAAGTGGGAGACGATTTCCCCGTGCTGGCACGTCTTTCGGCGGAGGAGTTTCAGGATGGCGGCTACGGGCTGGACTTTATACTCAGCGTCTGCCGCAGCCTGGAGGAGGCTGGTGTTGCAGCCATAGACCTTTCCGGCTCGATGGTAGATTCCCCCGATAAACCGGGGGCGCTCCCCGGAATGGATCACCCCGTATGCGCGCTGGTCCCCTACGCTGAGGCGTTAAAAAAGGTAGTGGGTATTCCCGTGGGCGCGGTGGGAAGGATATATAAACCCCAGCTCGCGGAACAGGTGCTTCAGGACGGAAGTGCCGACCTCATATACCTCGGCCGCTCGCTGCTTGCCGATGCGCAATGGGCCAGGAAGGCGCAGGAGGGCAGGGAGGACGAGATAAGACCCTGCCTCGCCTGCAACCGCTGCATCGACGAGCTGGTGGTGGAGGCGGGTTCAGTCAAGTGCACCGTCAACCCGGAATTGGGTAGGGAAGCGGAGATGCGCATAACCCCTGCCGCGGCCAAAAAGAAAGTACTGGTTGTCGGCGGCGGACCGGCCGGAATGGAGGCGGCACGGGTGGCCGCCATGCGGGGACACGAAGTTACCCTTTGCGAAAAAGAGAGCGAGACGGGCGGCATGGTTCTTTTGGGCAGCGTGGATTCCCATACACGGTCCGTGCGGGAAATTGCGCAGCATCTTGCCGGCGAGCTGGTCAGAGCCGGTGTACAAGTAGAGACGAACAGGAAGGTCGAGGCCCGTGACGTGGAAGACTATTCACCCGATGCGCTGGTCGTGGCTACGGGCGCGGAATCGATCATCCCCGATATTCCGGGTGTGGACGGCGAAAACGTATGCTCGACACTGGATATACTCTCCGGTC
>JAUXIQ010000181.1 GCA_030620925.1 Nitrospinota bacterium | reverse complement strand
TACATAATCGGCTTTAGACTGTACAGGGTGAAGCGGATGTGAACCGTCAATTGAGGTGTCGATTAATACAGTCTAATGCCACTTAAAAAAAGCTAACTGAAAGGGAAGGGGGTACGAGATGAGCGAGAGACCGTTACTCATTGTGCAGATGGATATGGCCGCGGAAAAAGAAGACGAATTCAACGAATGGTACAACAATAAACACATCCCTGAGATTCTGGCCGTGAAAGGGTTCGTGAGCGGCAAGCGCTATAAAACTTTGAAGGGGTCGCCTAAGTATCTTGCCGTCTACGAATTCGAGAACGCCGAAGTGATAAAGGACGCCATGAAAGACGAAGAGTTCGCAAAAGCGGGCAAGGACTTTCAGGATAATTATCAACCTCACGCCAGCAATATGGCCGTTTATACTTACATACCCGTAGAGAAGTAGTTTCGCGGGCTTGCTTTATGCAGGAATAGCGAGGGAGAGATGCAACAGGTAAGCGAAAATGTTTACGTGGAGACTTATACCAGGGGTTGCAATCACGGTTTCGTCACCACCTCTCAAGGTGTCGTGCTCATCGATACACCTCAGATACCTCTGGACGCAGTTCGCTGGCGCCATGAAATCATGAAGCACGGGGAACCCTTATACATCATCAACACTGAGCCTCACCTGGACCACGTCATGGGGAACTTTTATTTCCCCGGGGCCTCAGTAATCTCACAACAGGGGGTGAGGGAACGGATGGACGACGGTTTCCCCACTCTCCAGGAGCTCAGGGAACGCATAAGCCAGGCCGACCCGGACAGCCTCTGGCTTCTGCACGGATATGCGCCTCACCCGCCGGAGATAACTTTTTCGAGCGGCATGACTCTGCGGGTCGGCGAGCAGATGTTTCACCTCATGCACCTCCCCGGGCATACGCCCATGGAAGTGTGCGTTTATATCCCCGGGGAGCGGGTGGTCTTCACCGGGGACAATGTCTTCCATCGGGTGCAGACCTTCCTTCACGAGGCCGAGCCGGAGGCTTGGCTGGAGTCGTTGAAGAGGATAGGGGAGCTTGATGTGGACGTGATTGTCCCCGGGCACGGAGAGGTGTGCGACAAAGGTTATCTTGAGGAACAGGCCGCCGTCATCCACGACTGGTTGGGCGCGGTGAGGGAGGCTAAGGGTAAAGGGCTGACTCTTGAAGAGGCGGCTAAAGGTCTGGGTCTTAAAAAAGAATACCCCATGGGGCAAGGTCTGCAGGGGATGGAGGATTGGTTGCGGGAAATGAACGTCAACAACCTGTGGCAGAAGGTTTGACGCTCCGCCCCTCAAAATCTCCTACGATTGGCCCGTGAGCCTCCGGTAGATTATGCGCAGCCCCTCTAAAGTGAGGTAGGGGTCCACGTGGTCGATGGTCTCCGATTCGGGGGCCAGCAGGGAGGAGAACCCGCCGGTGGCCACCACCGTTGCTTCTTCCTGCATCTCCGTCTTCATCCGCTTAACTATCCCGTCCACCATTCCCACGTAGCCGTAATAGATGCCCGCCTGCATGTTGGAGATGGTGTTCTTGCCGATAACGTTTTTCGGCCTCACCAGCTCCACCTTGGGCAGCATCGCCGTCTGCTGGAACAGCGCCTCCAGGGAAATGGACATGCCCGGTGTGATGGCTCCGCCCAGGAACTCCCCGTTTTTGGATATTACGTCGAAGGTGTTGGCAGTGCCGAAATCGACGATGATCAGCGGGCCTCCGTATTTGCTGAAGCCGGCCACTGCGTTTACTATCCGGTCTGCGCCCACCTCCGAGGGGTTGTCCACCAGCAGGGGGACGCCGCTGTCCACCTCGGCGTTTATCAACACGGGCTCTATTTCGTAATACTTGCGAAAAAGCTTTTCCATCACCGGCAGCAGGGGCGGGACCACGCAGGATATGGCAACGCCGTCAAGTCCGGCGATCTTGCCTTTGGGCGTTAGGCGAAAGAGGTCCTTGAGGATAATGGTATATTCATCGGCGGTATAGTGCCGGTGGGTACCCACCCGCCAGTCTATTACCAGCTCGTCGTTTCGGTAGAGGCCCAGGACGGTCTGGGTGTTGCCCACGTCCATTACCAGCAGGTGTTCTTTCCTCTCCCTTTTAGCTTTCATTCGGTCCCCTCCGTTCACCTTCTCCTCGCTTAACTGTTCACAATGATTATATCACCCGCCGTCACCTTTTGCATCCCGCCTTCTGCGGAAATGAGGAGGCCCCCGTCATCGTCGATGTCAACAGCCTGGCCCTCCAGCGTGCCGCCTGATAGCTCCACCCGTACCTTATGCCCCAGCGTGGCCGAGAGCCCCCGCCATTTATGTATGATGTTTTCCCCATTGCCTGTCCGTATCTCCGTGTAACCCGTGTCCAGCTTCTGCAGCACCGACCGGAGCAGCTCCACACGGTCTACGTGCTCCCCCTTTTCGGCCTTGAGCGAGGTGGGGGCGCCCCTCGGTGTGACGGGCAGATCGGCGGGATCGGTGTTAACGTTAATCCCTATGCCGATGATCACGTATTTGATCTTGCTCCCCGAGACGAAAGATTCCTCCAGGATGCCGCAAAACTTTTTACCGTCGATCAACACATCGTTGGGCCACTTTATCTCCGCAGGAAGACCGGCCACTTCCCTCACTGCTTCCGCTACGGCGACTCCCGCCAGCAGCGTATATTTGGGCAGTTGAGCGATGCCGCCTTCGGGGTGAAGGATAACGGTGACATAGATGCCCACCCCGGACGGGGAAACCCACTCCCTGCCCAGACGGCCGCGGCCCTCTGTCTGCCATTCCGCCAGGACGACGGTACCCTCTTCAACGCCGCCGGAAGCCAGCTCCATAGCATGATGATTGGTGGAGTCTATTTCCTGAAAAATCTCGAACCTGGTTCCCACCACTTCAGTGTTCAGGCCCTCCTTGATCTTTTTTTCGTCCCAATCCGAACCAGCCATACTTTATTTCCTTTATGGTCAACGCCACCAGTGGTCGCAGTCAGTTATACACGGTCAGGGTAGAAGCTCTGTTTCAATCTTCGACGGGAGTGATATCCATACTCAAATCCACGGCCCTTGCCGAGTGAGTCAGGCCTCCCACGGAGATAAAGTCTACACCCGTTTCGGCGATGGAGCGGACGTTTTCCAGGTTGATTCCACCGGAAGCCTCCACCAGCGCCCAGCCTTTAACGACAGCCACCGCCTCTTCCATCTCCTGGAGGGACATGTTGTCCAGCATGATAACGTCCGCTTCAGCCTCCAGGGCTTCTTTCACCTCCTGTAGAGTTTTCGTCTCCACCTCTATCTTGGCCGCCAGCGAGGCCGCCCGCCGCGCCCTTCCCACGGCTTCCTTGATGCTCCCCACCGTGGCGATGTGATTGTCTTTTATGAGATACATATCGTATAGGCCGTGCCTGTGATTTTGCCCGCCCCCCACGCGCACTGCATACTTTTCCAGTGCCCGCAGACCGGGGGTGGTCTTGCGGGTGTCCACGATTGTCGCTTTGGTGCCCTGGACAAGGTTCACGAATCGCCTGGTGAGCGTGGCCACTCCGGAGAGACGCTGCACGAAATTGAGAGCCACCCGCTCCCCTGTCAGCAGGGTCCGTGCCCGGCCCGAAAGGGTGGCAACCACCTCACCTTCCTTTAATTCGTCCCCGTCTTCGTGCTCCGGCCGGAAAGAGATGTCCGGGTCCAGCGCGGCGAAAACCTCTCGGGCCACCTCCAGGCCCGCCAGGAACAGCTCCTCCCTGGCTTTAATAACGCCCTGGCCGCCAAGGTCGGGCGGTATCATCGCCTCGGTAGTTACGTCCCCACCGGCCAGGTCTTCCTCCAGGGCTTTCTTTACAATCTCCTTGATGAGCAGTATATTCGGCATTTCTCATGTCCCAGGAAAAGGGCGGCGCATCAGGGAAGGGTTACCCTGGCTTTGCCCACTGCCAGGGTGGCGCCTTCCTGGTTCACCGCATTCATGTCCACCACCACGAAGTTTTTGCCCTTCCCGATGGGGTGCAGCTCTACGACTACTCCGCTGCAGGTAACCGTGCTCCCCGCTATCACCGGCTTCACGAACTTGGTGTCCATGTCGTCGATCCAGCCTCCAGCGGCGTAAACCCAGTCGGACAGCATGGTGGCCATGAAGGACATGGTCATCATGCCGTGGGCCACCGTGGCACCGGTGCCGAAGACCCCTGAGCGCCGGCACCATTCGGGATTGACGTGCACGGGGTTGTAGTCCAGGGAAGCGGCGGCGTTGATGTTGAAGCTCTCCTGGTCCACGGTACGCACCACCTCGGGCAGTTCGTATCCCAGATAGACGCTGTCGAAAGTCAGTTTCTCCGTCACTTTGTTCTCTCCTATTAAGAACGCCCCATGGCGGCGTATTCGAGCAGTTCTTTCCTGGTGCGGGGTATAATGAGCGTCAGCCACCAGGTGGCTTTACGTGCGCCCTTCTGGTTGTAGTAATCGAGCTGGTAGGTGACGTAATGTTTATTGCGCTTTATCCATTTATCGTATGATTTCTGTT
This sequence comes from Nitrospinota bacterium, assembly GCA_030620925.1. Classification (GTDB taxonomy): domain Bacteria; phylum JAUXIQ01; class JAUXIQ01; order JAUXIQ01; family JAUXIQ01; genus JAUXIQ01. Next base: position 588 of record JAUXIQ010000181.1, on the reverse strand, counting down.
TTACGCTGATGACCTCTCCCACTTCGAAAGGCTCGTAGAGCGCTATACGCTGTCCCGGGTTCATGGCACCCAGGCTGCGAATCCAGGAGCCACGACCCTTCTCTATGCACCAGAAAGCGATGAGCACGCAGAAGAGGGGATGGGGAACGAGGTGGCCGAAGGCCGATTTTCCGGCGAGCGCTTCGTCGTTGAAGAGGGGGTTTGGGTCCAGCACCCCCTCGGCATATGAAAGCATGTCCTCTTTTTTGATCTCGAAAGTCTGCGCCGATTCGTATTCCTCGCCGATGACTATCTCTTCCCAGACCTCATAACTCTCGGCGTCCTTGCAGAAGTCGTATTCAAAAGCCTTCTGCTTCTCGGTTTTAAGGTATCTATCCAGATCCAATGCAGCCATGATCGTCTCTCCTTTTGAGGCTTGCGAAATGATGGATGTGAGAGCCAATTTTACACCAGACGGTTATGACATTCAAGGCAGTTTGATCAGGAGTTGATGTAATCTAAACACCCGCCACCCCTGCTTATGATAAGTTAAGAGAGGCCGGGCCGTTTGCGTGTGAAACGGCCCTGACCTCCCATCAGAAGACTATC
>JAUXIQ010000392.1 GCA_030620925.1 Nitrospinota bacterium | reverse complement strand
GACGGTGCGTGGAGGTCTGCTTCGCAGAGGCGCTGGAAATGCAGGATTACCCGTGCATAGACTACGACAAGTGCATCGCCTGCTGGTGCTGCTACGAGATGTGCCCCGAAGGCGCATACACCCTCCCCGACGCCGGTCGCATCGTCCAGCAGATACGCGTCTCGAACCGCCAACCGTAATCGGGCTTTCGCCAGGGTTTTTGCCTTGCCTTGCCCTCACACAATATGCTAACTAGTGCCTTCGGCTGAACGTATGGGAAACGTATAGGAAGGGGTAAACGTTGTCCCTGGACAGCATATTCGATAAGTGCAGACGGATTTGCCGGGACCCCGATTTCGAGGCGGCCCTCAGATGGAAGGAGGAACACCCGGGCGCAAAAGTGGTGGGCTGTTTCCCCGTCTATACCCCGGCCGAGATCATCCACGCCTGGGGGATGCTCCCCCTGGGTGTCATGGGGGCCGGAAACCTCATCGAGATGGACCAGGCGGATTCCCGCATCCAGTCCTTCATCTGCTCCATCGCCGTCCGCAGCATCGGCCTGCTGCGCCGTGCGGGCATTGAAGACGAGGTAACTTTCACCGGCGGGGTGGCCCTGAACGCGGGCATGATCGACGCCCTGGAGAAACGTCTGGGCGTAACCCTCAACGTGAGCCCCGACGCCGAGTTCAATGGCGCCCTGGGCGCGGCTATACTGTGCGGCTGGCGGCTCCAGAAACTGAGCCGGAAGCAGTCTTTGGGGCAAACCCCGCGCTCCAGGCGTCTAAAAATCCCTCCGAAAACTTTTGGATACGATGAGAATAATCGCCGGGACAGCCAAAGGCCGCAGACTGCGCTCCCTCAAAGGGAGGGCCATGCGCCCCACCCAGGACCGCGTCAGGGAGGCCCTGTTTAACATTATCGGGGAGGCGGTATCAGGCTCACGGTTTCTGGACCTCTTCGCCGGGGCCGGAGGCGTGGGCATCGAGGCGTTGAGCCGGGGCGCTGAGAGGGCGGTCTTCGTGGAGAACCATCCTCCCGCTGCGGCAGCTATAAGGGATAACCTCACCGCCTGCGGCTTCACCTCGGGCTATCGCGTGTTGAAGGCGGATGCCCTGAGGTTCATAAGCGGGGCTGAGCGGCGGGGTGAGAGTTTCGACATCGTTTTTATGGACCCCCCCTACCGGTCGGACCTGGCGGAGAGAGCCTTGCAGAAGCTGGGTGCCTCGGACATCATGGTCTCTGGCGGCCTGGCCGTTGCCGAGCATTCCTCTACGGAACTTATGGCTGAAAAGTACGGAAGATTGGTATTAGACGATACCAGGCGCTTCGGTGACACCGCACTTTCCTTTTACCGCTGCGGCTCTGAGAACCGGAAGGAGCCTTCCCCTGAGACGTTGTAATTTACGCATGCCTACAATATATTAATCGCAGGCTAAGACATGGGAGGGTTATGCCTTTATGCGGGAAAAAGTAGTGGTGGCCATGAGCGGCGGGGTGGACAGCTCCACCGCTGCGGCACTACTCCATGAGAGAGGCTGCGACGTGGTGGGCGTTTCCATGAAGCTGTGGGACGGACCGCCGCCTTCGGATGAGTCGTCCAGGACCTGCTGCGCCGCCGCCGATATAGCCGACGCCAGACGGGCGGCGGACGCCATCGGTATACCTTTCTACGCGGTGAACTACCAGCAGCCGTTCGAGGAAGAGGTGGTGGACTATTTCGTGGACCAGTATTTCTCCGGCTGCACCCCGAACCCCTGCATCCTTTGCAACAGTGAGATGAAGTTCAGCCATCTTCTGCGGCTGGCCCGCCAGTTGGGGGCCGATTATCTGGCCACCGGACACTACGCCCGCCTGCGGCGGGTCGGAAGCGGGGAGAGGTTGGCCCTGATCAAGGGGGTGGACGGGACCAAGGACCAGTCTTATTTCCTGTTCAACCTGACCCAGGAACAGCTTGGCCGCGCCCTGTTCCCCCTGGGTGAATACACCAAGGAGCAGGTGAGACGGATGGCCGGGGAGAGGGGTCTGAAAGTGGCCGATAAGAGCGAGAGCCAGGAGATATGCTTCGTCCCCGACGGGGACTACGGGACCGTCCTGAGAGAGCGGTCCAGGGGTAGGGAGTTGGCCCCCGGCCCGTTGCTGGATGGGGAGGGGCGGATGCTGGGCGAGCATCGGGGTGTGCCCCACTACACCATCGGGCAGCGCCGCGGCCTGGGGATAGCGGTGGGAAAGCCGCTCTACGTGACGTCCATCGACGTTGAGACCAATACGGTCACTGTGGGGGAAGACTCCGAGCTGATGAAGGACGGGCTGGAGGCTGAAAACGTCAACTGGATAATAGAGCCTTCGGAAAAAGAGATGAGGGCGGAGGTCAAAATCCGCTACCGCCATACCGGGGCGAAGGCGTCGGTTCGGCCGCTGGATGGAGGGCGGGTCGAGGTAAGGTTTGAGCGGCCCCAGCGGGCGGTCACGCCGGGGCAGGCGGCCGTTTTCTACAGCGGCGATACGGTGCTGGGCGGCGGCTGGATCAGCCGGGCACTGCCCTGACCGGATGCATCACGCGTTTTCCATATCGTCCTTGGCTTCTTCCCAGAGGCGGTCCATCTCCTCCAGGGACATCTCGCTCAGGCGCAGCCCGCGGGAACGGGCTTCTTTTTCAATCCACCTGAAGCGTCCTATAAACCTTACCGTGGAACGATGCAGTGCCTCTTCAGCGCCGATCTTCAGGAAGCGGGACAGGTTCACCAGGGTGAAAAGCAAATCGCCCAGCTCCTCTTCCACATCCTTCGCGTCGCCGCCGGAGAGCGCATCGTTGAACTCGTTTATCTCTTCCCGGAGCTTCTCGACAACCGGCGACAGGTCGGGCCAGTCGAACCCCAGGCGGGCGGCTTTCTCCTGCACCCT
>JAUXIQ010000242.1 GCA_030620925.1 Nitrospinota bacterium | reverse complement strand
GGGGTTGGGGCGTCGTCTAGTGGCAGGACACAGGACTTTGGCTCCTGCGACGGAGGTTCGAATCCTCCCGCCCCAGCCAAAAGATAGTTCTTTTTTTGATGACTTGCCGCGCTGTTTAGTTTATCCTTACATTGACTCATCAATTTCTTAGGGGAGAGGCGGGGTGAATCGCACCGTTTATAATCTAAAGGGGGCCTTTAGATGAGAAATTGCCTCAAGGTATTCTCGGGAAGAGCTAACATCCCTCTTGCCGATGAGGTCCTCAAATATCTTAAAATCCCGATCGGGAATATCGAGGTCTCCAACTTTTCAGACGGCGAGATATTCGTACAGATCAACGAAAATATCAGGGGGCAGGATGTTTTTGTAATCCAGTCCCTCTGCACGCCGGCCAACGAGGGCTTGATGGAGCTCCTCATAATAATAGATGCCCTCAAGCGGGCCTCGGCGGAAAGGATAACCGCGGTAATACCCTACTACTGCTACGCCCGGCAGGACAGGAAAGTCCAGCCCCGGGTGCCCATAACCGCAAAGCTCATAGCAGACCTCATAACCGCCGCCGGGGCGAACAGAGTCCTCACCATAGACCTCCATGCCGGGCAGATACAGGGCTTCTTCAACATTCCCGTGGACCATCTCTTCGCCTCCCCCCTGCTCATCGATTATATTAAGAGCAAAAATTTCAACGACCTTATAGTGGTGTCCCCCGATGCGGGAGGGGTGGAGAGGGCCCGGGCCTTCGCTAAAAGGCTGTCGGCTTCCCTGGGTATTATCGATAAACGGAGGGAAGGGAAGAACGTGGCGGAGGTCATGAACATCATCGGAGAAGTAGAAGGCAGGGAAGTGGTCATGATCGACGATATGGTGGATACCGCCGGCACCCTCACCGAATCGGCGGGAGCGCTCTGGAAGAAAGGCGCCCGGTGCGTATACGCATTCTGCACCCACGGCGTTCTATCAGGGCCGGCCATAGACAGGATCAATCAGTCAGATCTCACGGAGCTGGTCATAACCAACACCATCCCCCTTCGAGACGAAGGCAAGAACTGCGACAAAATAAAGGTGCTCTCAGTCGCCCGACTCTTCGCTGAAGCCATTACCCGAATACACGAGGATGAATCTGTGAGCTCCCTGTTCGATTGACCCTCCCCGTTTCCCTTCCCCTTTCAGCACTCAAAATTAAAAAACAGGGGGATGATAGTGAAACTTTGAGGAGCGCTCATTCGAAGCCACAGAGTTGATTAAAACCAAAGACCGGGGATAACGCCCCGTCATTCTATCGGAAAAGGAAAATGAACGCCAAAAACTCATTAAAAGCCGTCAAACGAGAAACTAAGGGCAAGGGCTCTTCCCGCAAGCTGCGCAGGCAAGGGCTCATCCCCGCCGTGGTCTACGGTGGTGACACCAATATGAGCCTGACCATAGACCCGGTTGAGTTGGACAACCTGCTCAAAGAACTGGGGGGCGAGAATGCCATCATCCCTCTCTCCGTAAAGGGGGTAAAGGGTGCGGATAAGAACGTCATACTTAAAGAAATGCAATCGGACCCCGTAAGCGATGAGATCCTCCACGTGGACCTGCTCGAAGTGGCCATGGACAGGGCGATTACCATAGAGGTTCCCATCACCCTGCAGGGAGAACCGGAACCGGTTAAAGACGGCGATGCGATCATCGAACAGATTCTGGACTCGGTGGAAGTCTTTTGTCTCCCCTCCGACATACCGCAAGAACTGGTGCTGGATATAAGCGGCATGGGTATGAACGAGGTGCGCCATGTCGGTGATCTGACGCCTCCGGAAGGCGTCGAGGTGCGCCGGGAAGAGGATACTCCGGTGGTTACGGTAGGCGCGGTCAAGGTGGTAGTAGAAGAAGTAGAAGAGGAAGAAGAGGCGGAAGAACTTGAAGAGGGCGCCGAAGAAGCCGCCGAAGAGTCTGAAGCAGAAGCCGCCGAAGAGAAGGAGAAGGGATAGAAGAGCTTTTGTTGCTGTTTTCAAATCCGTTTCATGCCGACGGATAGATCATCGAAGACGGGGCTTAAGCCTCGATTTAATAGAGTAGAATCACCTTGAAGATAATTGTCGGCCTGGGAAATCCGGGCATACGTTACAGGAATACCCGGCACAACGCCGGGTTCGCGGTTGTGAGCAGGCTGGCAAAGCGCCACGGAATAAAGATCAAAAAGAATAGGCGTCACTCGAAGATCGGTGAAGGGACTATCAACGATGCCCCCGTGGTGCTGGCCAAACCTCAGCGGTTCATGAACCTCAGCGGGCTGGCCGTGGAAGCCCTTGCGCGGGCATACCGGTCGAGACCCGAAGACATCATTGTAATCCACGACGACATAGATATAGCTCAGGGCGGTATCAAGGTAAAACATAACGGGGGAGATGCAGGGCACAAAGGCATCAGGTCCATCATGGAAAAGATGGGCACGGGGGAGTTCGCACGCATAAGGGTAGGGGTCGGGAGGCCGGCGCCTGGAGAGGACGTCGTGGATTACGTCCTGGGAAGGTTTGGCCGGGACGAGCTCTCTCTTATGGAATCCGCCTACGCAGAGGCATTGGATGCCGTTGAATCTCTCCTGTCCAACCCCGATTGAAAAACCGTAGATAACGGATAGCGGAATTCCGACGGAACCCGCTACGCCAGAAAAAACTCATCTACATGGAGGAGTGAGAAGCCAAGATGGAGAACTTTGTCGGTTGGGCGCCGGTATTTGGTGCGGTAGGGCTATTCATAGCTGGTATGTTCTATCTCTACATCAAGCGACAGCCGGCAGGCAACGAGCTGATGATAGAGATATCGGAAATGATCCACGAGGGAGCAATGGTCTTCATGAAGAGAGAGTATTTGATTCTGGCTTTCTTCATAGCGGCCGTATTTATCGCTCTCTTCTTGGCCATCAACCCTCTTACGGCTGTCGCTTTCCTCACCGGAGCGTGTTGTTCGATGCTGGCCGGTTACTTCGGGATACAGGCAGCCACCAGGGCCAACGTGCGCACCACCCAGGCCGCCAACCAGCATGGCCAGGATAAAGCGCTGACCATGGCTTTCAACGGCGGGGCGGTGATGGGTCTTTCCGTAGCAAGCCTGGGCCTGGTGGGTGTAGGATTGTTCTTTTACTTCTTCGCCCGCAACGACCCCTCCATCATAAACGGTTTCGCTATGGGGGCCAGCTCAATCGCCCTGTTTGCCAGGGTAGGCGGAGGAATATACACCAAGTCAGCAGACGTAGGGGCAGACCTGGTGGGCAAAGTCGAAGCAGGCATACCCGAAGACGACCCCCGAAACCCGGGCGTCATAGCCGACAACGTGGGCGACTGCGTGGGCGATACGGCGGGTATGGGGGCGGACATCTTCGAATCATACGTGGGTTCCATCATCGCCACCATAGCCATCGGCTCCACCATGGGGACCATGATCATGACCCACATGGCCCTTCCCATACTCGTGGTCATGCTGGGCCTGGTGGCCTCGCTCATCGGCATAGCATCCATAAAAGCGCTGGAAAAGCTGAGCCCCGCCTCAGCACTCAGGTACTCCACCTTCATCGCCGCCGCCATCCTGCTGGTGGGAGCCTATTTTCTGATAAGCTGGACCGGCCTTCCATCAGGTTATTACTGGGCCCTCTTCTCGGGCTGCATCGCAGGTATCGTCATAGGGCTGTTGACAGAATATTATACCGCCGGCACCCCCATAAGAAGAATAGCAGAAGCTTCACAGACGGGAGCGGCTACCAACATCATTACCGGCCTTGCCGAGGGCATGGGCAGCACGGCCCTGCCCGTCCTGGCCATCGTGGCCGCCACCTTTGCCGCCGCCGCCCTGGGAGGGCTGTACGGCATTGGTCTCTCCGCAGTGGGCATGCTCGCCACCGTGGGCATCACCATGTCCGTGGACGCCTACGGCCCCATAGCCGATAACGCCGGCGGCATTTCGGAAATGGCGGGACTGGGCGAGGATACCAGGCGCATCACCGACGATCTCGATGCCCTGGGCAACACCACCGCGGCCATCGGAAAGGGATTCGCCATAGGCTCCGCGGCACTCACCGCCCTGGCGCTTTTCACCGCCTACACCAAGGCCGTGGGGCTCGAATCAATAGACCTGACCAAATCCCGGGTGGTCATCGGCCTGTTCATCGGAGGCATGATACCCTTCTTCATCGCTTCCCAGACCATGAAATCGGTGGGCAAGGCCGCCTTCAAGATGG
>JAUXIQ010000031.1 GCA_030620925.1 Nitrospinota bacterium | reverse complement strand
ATTACTTTTTAAGCGAACTGATGTATGGTTAACCGGCAATGATAGAACTGATAGACGTAACCAAATCCTTCGGAGATAACAAAGTGCTGGACTCCGTATCCTGCCATATAGAGGGGGGCAAGATAACTGTTTTCATAGGCCCCAGCGGAGTGGGCAAGAGCGTTCTCATTAAACAAATAGTAGGTCTCATCAAGCCCGACCGGGGCCGGATAATGATCGACGGGCAGGACGTCACGGTTATGAGCGAGAAAGACATATACAGGCTCAGGTGCAAGTTCGGGATGCTCTTCCAGGACGGCGCCCTGTTCGACTCCTTCACCGTGGGGGAAAACGTGGCTTTCCCCATCGTCCAGCATACCAAGAAGAAGGAAAGCGAAGTAAAGAAAATAGTGGCCGAAAAACTGTTCCTGGTGGGACTCGAAGGGATAGAAGAGATGATGCCGTCCGAGCTGAGCGGCGGCATGCGCAAACGCGTTGGGCTCGCCAGAGCCATCGCCCTGGAGCCGGAGATAGTTTTCTTCGACGAGCCCTCTTCCGGCCTCGATCCCATAACGGCCAACGCCATAGACGCGCTCATATTGGAGATGCACCGGAAGCTCAACATCACTTTCGTGGTAATCAGCCACGATATATACAGCACAATGACCATAGCAAACAAGGTGGGGCTGCTCTACGACACCAAGCTCCTGGAGTTCGGCACACCTGAAGAGAGAGCCCACTCAGAAAACCCTGTTCTCAAGGAATTTTTTTCGCGCTGTTTCGCGGAGGGGATGGGCAGACTTCCAATACCCAGAGACATCTCGCGGCGCGGGACATGAATTGTCTCTATAGGAAGGGGATGAACAGAATATCAATATAATGGGAGAAGAGCCCGACCGTCATTCATAATGACCTTTTCCTTAAACCGGAGGATATCAAAATGCGAAGGACTTATAAAAACGAGATCGCCCTGGGGCTTTTCATTATAGCCGCCGCCGCCATCCTGGGCTATCTATCGCTGAAAATCGGAGGGATCTCGATAAAAGATGGGGTGAAAGTACAGGTGGTGCTGGATGACGCCTCAGGGTTAGTCCAGGAAGCCGACGTGATGATCGCCGGTGTGAAGGTGGGAAGCCTGAAAGAGCTGGGGGTGGAACATGACCACGCCATCCTCACCATCGTCCTGGATAAAAAATTCGACGTACGAAGCGACGTGAGTGCAACCGTGCGCTCAAAGAGCCTGCTGGGCGAGAAGTACCTGGCCATATTGCCCGTATCCACAACCGCCCCCCTGCTCAAGGACGGTGACGTGATAACCGAAGCGGTCTCTTCGGTTGAGATAGACCAGCTTGTGAGCATAATGGGACCGATATTTAAAGAGATAGACCCCAGGGACGTGCGGATAATAGTGAAAACGCTCGCCTCATCACTTGAGGGCAAATCGGAGGCCATCGGGAACATAATAACCAACCTGGAATCCGTAACCGGCGACGCCAAAATTCTAGTTTCGGAAAACAAGCCCCGTATAGATCGTATGGTGAACAACATGGACCGGATTATAAACGAAGCCTCCCAGGCATTTTCCGACAACCGTCCGTCCGTGGAGCGCACCATAGCCAACGTAGAGGAGGCTACGACTATATTCAGACAGCACGCTCCAAAGATGGCGGAGGATATTTCCACTATATCGACCAACCTTCGGACGGTGAGCGAAAGCCTCGTACAGGATTATCCCAAGTACTCCAGCCGATTTGATAAGTTCTCGATGGACCTCATGCGTATAAGCAATGCGTTCAGCCAGAAATCCCCTCAGATCGCTGAAGATGCGGCGACGACTCTCAACAACCTTTCCGTTGCCAGTGAAAAACTACCCGAGGCGCTTGACAATTTCAACGAACTGGCGCCCGAACTCAAGAGCGTGCTGATACGTGCCGATTCAGTTCTGGAAAAGGCGGACAGCATAACCGTCGAAGACATATGGGATATATTGAGAGAGATAGGCATAAAGGTCCACTTCTTCTAATTGCGGGAATGGTTGTCTTTAAGTTCCATATAAAAACCCCCGAAGCTGACTCCGGGGGTCTTCATGTAATGGTTTAATTTATTTAGTCTTATCTGATTAATATATAAGCTATTTATCAACCGTTTTGGTCTTAGTTTCCTTCTCGGCGCTGCCCTTGTCTTCGGACTCGGTGCTGCCATTGTCCTCAGATTTTTTCTTGCCCGGCTTACCACCGTGTGATTTCTTGCCATAATCAGTGGCATACCAGCCCGAGCCCTTCAGGTGGAAAGTAGACTGAGAGATAAGCTTATCCACAGTGCCGGAACATTCCGGACATTTTTTGACGGGTTGGTCTGAGAAGCGCTGCATCATTTCAAACCCGTGGCCGCATTTTCGGCACTTGTATTCATAAATGGGCACCTCTACGTCCTCCTTTCAGCTTCTGATGTGCCTCTCTTTATTAGCACTCGGCGTGTTAGAGTGCTAATTATATATCCATAATTATTTTCTGTCAAACATTGCTGGTTCAAAAAAGCAGCGAAGACTCATGAAACAGGGGTCGTGCGCGCCCACTCATAAACATTTATCACTTCTTCCATACCGTCGTAATTCACGTCTTTCAGCAAGTCGTAAGTTATGTTGTGAACTTCCCCTTCTTCTTTCTCACGTTCTTCGCCATAGATATCGTAGTCCTCCTCATAATGACTGAACCTGACTATATGCACCAATTCGTGGGTAGTGATGTATAGGAGCAGAGGCCTCAGAGATATGTTTTTGCTGCGTTCGAGAGCGTTCAAAATTATGTGATCCTGAACGCAAATCCTGTAGAATTCTCCTATTCTCCCCTTGCGGCGATGATACTCTCCTTCCCGGGAGTATTTGGCCAGTTGGGCGAACCCTCTATCCGTGATCTCCTCACTTCTTAGCTGCCTTAGTGTCTTGATGTCATAGGGATAACGACCCCATTCCCTGCTGGATATACAGTAGCGTCGACTTGCCAGCATCTCGGCAATTTCGAGAGCCTCGCGCAAGTACTCATCTTGCCTGCTGTTGAAGAATAGTGAATTTCCCATATTCCAGGTCACAAGTTATGCTGTTAATTTTTCCCCTGCCATCGGTATTATACAATATAAAAGCTGTTCTTCTTTTATCAATAAAAAAAACCTTCTGAAAGCGATTAATATTTAGCCCTGCGGTACCCGGCTGAACCGGCAGCCTCCTCAGTGACGAAATAGACCTTGTTCAGAGGGTTTATCAAATCATAGTATCTGTCTTCAGGAAGATGATATATCTTTGTCATCCTGTTCCCGACTATAGGCTTCTCCAATTCATCCTCCGCAGAAACGGCATATTTCCATATGCCGCGGTTGAACGACTTAGCTTCTTCCTGGAGCCGGGATAACAGCAGGTTGTACCTGTCTTCCGGCCTGTAAATGACGGCCATCGCCAGGCCGCGGCTGGTGAGCTCGGCGTTCACAAAAACATCGTCTACATGAACATAGGCTACTATGCGGTTGTATTTATCCCTCTGTGCCTTCTCCATTTCGAGAGTCACACGCTTTCCCTCTACCAGTCGTCTATTGAGTTCCTTAGCCGCTGAAGAATATTCGCTCAGCCAACCCGCACCACCACCCGGCTCCGGGGAGTCGATACCCTTGTAGACCACCCTCTCGCCGGTTGAAAGCTGAACGGTGTCGCCATCCAGAACCTTTTCAACGTACACTCTGCGAAAAATGCGACCATCTTCTTGATTACCTGCAACGAGGGACGGAGAGTCGGCAACGTTAAGTAAAGCCCCCAGGCCGGAGATGAAGAAAACTATAAATATTCCCGACAGGCTGATAGTGATGGCGGCCAGGGTAATGCTCTGCGAGCATTTTATATCGTTCCTTCTGCACAACGCGGCGACCTTCAACAACCTGCGAAACTCATGGAAGAGCAGAAAGGAAGTCACACCCTCCACCACTACTTCAACCATTCCCCATCTCATCATAACCGCTCCACAAACGTCCTCACAGGATCATTGAGAAGAGGCGGCATGCGGTCAATCCAATGCCTCAGTCTTATTTATCGAAAGCGGGCTCAGCGTTCCGAGAAGTAGTGCCTGCCGCCAACAGATCATTACCGACTATGGCGGGTATTATAACACTTTTCATTTTTCGTTTAATAACACATAAATATAAATTGGAAATTTATTTTATTTTATGGATAATAGGCATTCAGGAAAAGAACAGCCGAAGCGGGTAAGCCGCCCCTGATGAGTGTTGTCTTGTCCATAATCGAAAGGAGGTAACTGATGCCGCGCCCAACACGAACACCCTTCGATATCAAAAATGCCGTAGCCGCCAAAAAGCGCGAGATGATCGAAATGCGAAGAGATTTCCATAGGAACCCGGAAACCGGCTTCAAAGAAAAGAGGACCGCAGGTATAGTCGCCGACAAACTGAAGGCCCTGGGCCTTAAAGTGAACGAAGGGATCGCCGGCACCGGGGTCACCGGTCTCCTGCAGGCAGGCGCGACACGGAAGACGCTGCTCATCAGGGCGGACATGGACGCCCTTGCCCTGACCGAAGAAAATAAAACCGATTACGCTTCTCAAAACGATGGCGCAATGCACGCCTGCGGTCACGACGGCCACACAGCCATGCTTCTGACGGTGGCCGACATTCTCACCGGACATAAAGAAACGCTTAAGGGAAACATAAAATTCCTTTTTCAACCCGCCGAGGAAGGCCCCGGTGGAGCCAAACCCATGTTGGATGAAGGGGTTTTAGAGAAACCCAGAGTGAACGCCGCGTTGGTCATGCACGTATGCACAGACATCCCTGTGGGTATGATAGCCACCGCCCCCGGCCCCAGGCTCGCCTCCATGGACCAGATAGCCATAACCATAAAAGGCAAAGGCGGGCACGGCGCCATGCCCCATCAAACGGTGGACAGCATCGTGGTGGCGGGCAAGGTGGTGGACACCATACAGACCATAGTAAGCAGGGAGGTGGACCCCATGAAACCGGTGGTGGTCACCATCGGCACGATCAGCGGTGGGACGGCCTTCAATATCATCTGCCATACGGTGGAGATGAAGGGCACCGTACGCTGCCTGGACGCTAAGGTAAGGCTGGATATGCCCAAAAGGTTGAAGCGAATAATCGCCGGTGTTACTTCATCCATGCGGGCAAAATTTAAATTGGATTACATCTTCAATTATCCCGTTCTGGTGAACGACGAGACCATGAACGCCTTTGTATCCCAGGCGGCAACAGAAACAATAGGAGCCAAAAACATTCTGGCAACGGCGCCTGCCATGGGCTCGGAGGACATGGCTTTCTTCATGGAGCAGGTCCCCGGCTGCTACTTCGCAGTGGGCGCAAGAAACGAGAAAAAAGGGTTCGTAAATCCCCACCATAATCCGCGCTTCGATTTCGATGAGGACGCCATGAGCGTGGGCGCAGAGGTGATGCTGAGGTCGGTGCTCAAATACCTGGGGTAGGGATGAGGCATAACCGGGCTATCGAGGGATCAAAAGCTCCCGGAGGGTCGTCAACGCCGCGCCTATTCTGGGCCCGTACCAGGTGACCATTTTCCCGTCAATGAGATGGATCTCACCATTTTTCACTGCGGCCATTTCCGGATGAGCGGTGAAATCGGACAGGTCGTCCTCGGTAAAGCGGTAGGGCTCATCGGGCAGCAGGATCACCTCAGGATCAGCCTCTACGATCTCTTCCAGGGAGACCCTCGGGTATCGGTCCTCACTGCCTGCGAAAATGTTCTCTCCACCGACGCTCCGGAGGACATCGTGTATGTAAGTGTCTCTGTTGATGGACATGTAAGGGTCTTTCCAGATGGGGCAAAAGACTTTCCTGCGTCCCCTCTTCTCCACCATCTCCAGGGTCTGTCTGTAGGCTTCCTCGATGGACGGAATAAGCTCTTCTGCCTTCTCCATCGTATCCGTCAGGCGGGCCAGGTCCCTGATCATCCGGATGCCCTGCTCCACCGTTCTGGGATAGGTCACAAAAAAGGGGATGCCCAATTCATCGAGCTGTTCTATGTGCTTTTTATGGTTCTCTTCCCGATTGGCTATGACCAGGTCCGGTTTGAGCCGCGCTATCTTCTCTATGTCGGGGTTCTTGACTCCGCCTGCCTTCTCCTTGTTGGCCACCCCGTCGGGAGGGTGGGTGCAGTATTCGGTTACCGCCACCACCCTGTCCCCCGCTCCCAGGCCGAACAGCGTCTCGGTGATGCTGGGCACGAGGGATACCACCCGCCGCACCGGCCTGTCGAGCACAATATGTCTATCGAGCGCATCCACGATTTTTATCTTCTCATTCATCGCTTTCCCTCTTTAAAGAATAAGTACTATAGTTCAAAATATACTATTACTCAACTCCGGGCAAAACAAGACCCACAGACCATTACCATAATCGAAGGGGGTTATCATAATGGACAGAAGCCAAGCCCTCAAAAGGTTGAGCTACGGGGCCTACCTGCTGACCACCCGGCGCGGCAATGAGATAAACGGCATGCCCGTACCTGGGTCTCGCAGGTTTCGCATCAGCCGCCCCTGGTGATGATATGCATTTCAGAGGAAAGGTATACCCACGGCATGTTAAAGGAATCGGAGGCCTTCGCCATAAACATAATGGACAGGAAACAAAAGGAGCTTGTGGACGGGTTTATGGCGCGGGGGATTCCCAAATCGGCCAAGTTTGAGGGGATAAACTACAGGGATGGTCTTACCGGCTGCCCGATCCTGGAAGACGCCCTGGCCTATCTGGAATGTCGTATAACTCTCTCACATGACACCGGCGATCACACCATCTTCGTAGGCGAGGTAGTTGAAGCGGCTTCTATACGAGAGGGTATCCCACTATCCGAATCCGACTATGGTCACAGTTACGGCGGCTGAGAGGAGACCGCCGGAAGAAAGGTCATACGGTGTGAATCCCCCGCAGGTGGCAGGTGTCGTTCATGAGGGTCAGAACTATTCCCCGCTCCTCTGTCTTTTCAATTATATTAATAGCCGCATTGTTCTGCCTCAGGCGTCTGAATCCTTCTAGAGGCAAATCGAGCACCCTGCACAAAATGGATGTTATGCACAGGTTGTGACTGACGGCGGCAACTGCGCCCTCCAGGTGAGCCTGAAATATTTTCTCTACCGCCGCCCACCCCCTGTTTTGCAAATCATTCATCGATTCCCCGTTGGGCATCTTGAGGTGGGAGGGATTTTTTATCCATTCATCGAGAAGGTCTCTGTGGTTTGTTCGCAATTCCTGGAAGGTCAACCCTTCCACGTCGCCCTGATTCAGCTCCATGAGGCCGGGCAGCTCATTAATGGTCAGTCCATGAGGTTCAGCGATCGCCTCTGCGGTCTTGACGGCCCGTATGAGGGGACTGGAATAGATGGCCTGCAGCTTCCTGGAGGCCAGGGCCTCGGTCAGCATTCTGGCTTGCGCAAACCCGGTTTCGGTAAGCTCGATATCGCTGAAACCCTGGGTGCGCCTCTCCCTGTTCCACATCGTCTCGCCATGTCTTATAAGAATCAGTTCCACGCCTTTTTCCGCTCCAATCAAGATAATTGTGACTTGAGGTTAAGTGAACCGGCGGCTTCCCGCTATTTATTCCGCCCCAGGCTTTTAAGCCGTCTCTGGGCCTGGCTTGCCGAGTCGGTGCCCGGGAAGGTGGATATAACTTTTCTCAAGTATTTCTTACCTTTGTTGTTATCTCCCATCGCCAGATAACTGAGACCCAGTTTCAAAGTAGCAGGTCCGGCCTTATCTCCCTTTGGGAAGCGACTCAACACCTCGGCGAAAGCTTCCGCCGCTATTCCATACTCCTTCATGGAATAGTAAGCCTCGCCCTTCCAGTAGAGTGCGTTGCCGGCCAGACGGGCTTCGGGGAAAGCGTCGAGAAAGAGATCGAACCAGAAGATCGCTTCTATGTGGTCCCTCCCGTTGAACGCATCTATGCCCCTCCCATAGACTCGCTCCATGCCCTCCTCGGAATGGCCCGTGTCGCGAAGTTCTCCTGCCCGGGCGCTACCGGCCATGGTCAGCTGGACTGTCTGTGAGCCCAAAACCAGCACCGCCATCGATATTAGCAGGGGTAGAAGCGTACTTAACCCTTTTTTTTTCATAATAAAAGATGGACTTCAAATTAGAATTCCGGCTTATGGTAGTTGCCGAACGTCCTGTCGCCGGCATCACCTATACCGGGATATAAGAAGTAGTTTTCGTCCAACGTCTCGTCCAGATGGCCCAGGAATATTTTTACCTCGGGATACTCGTCCAGTATGCGAAAGATGCCCTGGGGGGCCGCTATGCAGCAGAGGAGTGTCATGTCATCCGCCCGATATTCATTCTCGGCCACTTCCAATACCTTGCACACTGTGTCTCCGGTGGCGACGACCTGTTCGAGAAAGAAGGTCTTCTTCCCTTCGAGTAGAGGAAGCTTGCAACTGGTAACCTTAGCCCGGCCGGTGCGTTCGTCCCTCTCGGCAACCACGAAACCCACGGAAGCCGCAGGCAGAAATCTCCCCGCTTCCTCTTCCATAGGCAGCCCCGCCCTCATGATGGGGACAAGTATAACGCCCGCCTCCAGAACCCGGCCCCGGTATATATCGCCTTTTTTCAATGGTATATTTCGGTTCAGGAGCGGCAGGTTGTAAGTTGCCCTGTATAGGAGCAGGTTGGTCACCGTCTTGACGGACCGCTCGTACTCTTCCTGGGATAAGGTGCTCTCCCGCATGCGCGTGATGGCATCCACCACCAGAGGATGGTCGTCCATGATAGAGAGACGGCTGTCCTTCAGCAATTGCTCTCTGAGAGCCTCGAGCTCTTCACCTTCGATTTTCCTGGGATCATCGTTTGGAAATATAGTCATCCGCCTTCTTACCTGAAAAAGAATTTGCAACACTTTTACAAAGAAATACCATTGGTGAATACCCAATGGTATTATACGCCTTATCGTGATATAAATTAACAGATTTAAATTTTATACTCATCTTAATAAATATCAACAGCTTTTTGATTCTCCCCTCATGCCTTACATAACGCCCACGGAGAAAATGCAGATTGGAGGCTTCAAAGCTAATTCGCTCCTGCGGTTTAGTGGTCTTCATACGGGAAGAGGAAACGGCGCGCTTCCTGCTTCTGAAAAGCTCCAGAGACGGATACTGGGGTCTGCCCAAGGGGCATGTCATTCACGGCGAGGCCCCTCTCGACGCGGCGCTCCGTGAGCTTAAGGAAGAAACCGGCAGCGATGACGTTTCCCTGACGGATGGGTTTCAAGTCGCTATAACCTACAAAGTCCGCAAGCAGGGCGTTTTGAAACCAAAGCAAGTGGACTATTTCCTCGGAGAAAAGAGAGACCTCAGGGTCAGCCTCTCAGAAGAGCACTCAGAATACCGATGGGCGACGCTGAGGGAGGCGGAGGAATTGCTCGATTTTGAAAACCTGAAAGACGTCCTGAGAAAAGCTCATAAAATGATTTTCACCTTCCTGAGGTAAGATGGCAGAGAATAGAATCATCGGCCCCTTTAGTTCAGCGTTGATCCTGGTGTTGATAATCGTGGTCGGCATGGCCGTCAGGGCGCAAATCTTCCATCGCATGGGGTATACCGACCGCAGCGCCTTCCCCATCGAGTCCGCTCAGAGGTATCGATATATCCGAATGGTCGCCCGGGAAGGAACCATTCCGCAATTAGACACCGCCGTGGAACACCCCAACGGCTTCAACACACGCACAGACACCATCGCACAAGAATACCTGATGGGATACTCTTACAGGTTATTATCATTCACCGGTCTCCCGCTTGAAACTTTAATCAGACACTTCCTCAGGTTTTTCTGGCTGCTCACGGTAATACCCATCTACCTGATAGCTCTGCACACCACAGGAAGCAGGAGTGCAGCCCTGCTATCGGCCGTCTTCTTCGCCGTGGCGATGCCTTCCTTGCGGAGATCGCTGGGTAACGAAATCTACCGGGAACAGATCGCCTTCCTACCGCTGGGGCTGCACCTCTATTATCTGATCCGGGCGATGGACCGCCGCAAAGAAGGAATCGGCCCGAGAGCGGGAAATGGATCAGACGAAAACCCGCCGCATTTTTACCGCTTCGCCCTCCTCTCGGCCCTGTTCCTGATACTCTGTCTTGTAACATGGAAGGTGAACAGGTTTTATTACCTGACTCTTACCACGTTTTTCGTTTTCATGATGTTTTATAACAGCCGAAGGGCCATGGCCGTGAAACTGCTGGCCATATTCGCCATTACAAACGTGGCGGCCAGCCTGCTTCTGGATACACCCCTCAAATACGACCTTTTCCCCCTGTCAACCGGGATGATAATCACATACGCCGTCCTGGGGGCTGGCATAACACAGCTTAAGCTGAAGCAACCTCTTGTGTCGGTTGCGGTGTTCGCGGCGGCCGCGGCTATTTTATGGGCCCTCAAGCCCGAAACGGCTTACTATTCTCACGCCTGGGAGACGCTCTTTACCCGGCTGCGCTTTCTCTCCAAACCGGATACGCCTTCACTTCTCCCTTTCGAGGCCCGGCACTACTGGGTCCCCCCTTACACCAGCCCCACACTTTTCATGTTCCTCAACGACTTTTTTCTTCCTCTTATAGCCGCTTCCATCTCCGTCGGCGTTTACCTTAAAAGAGCGGTAACGGGAAAGAGCACCCCCTCTGAAGAGCTGCTACTCTATATGCTGCTGGCTTTTCTTTTTTTCTATCTGTTGTTCTATAAACTGATGACCTTCTTCATCTTTTTTACCGCCATATTCCTGGCAACTTCGTTATCAAGGGGGATTGATCTCGGGAGGAGATGGCGATACGCGGCGCTGATTCTGGTGGCGACGGCTGTAGT
>JAUXIQ010000025.1 GCA_030620925.1 Nitrospinota bacterium | reverse complement strand
TGGGGGATAGCCTTGTAGGTAACGTAGCGCACTATGCCCGGCATCTTCTTGGCAAGCTGGGTGTGCTGATCCAGGTACCAATCCTCCATCTCGTCCACCGGTTGCCCCTCCGCATACTTGAATGCGAATACCCGCTTTATCATGGTCGTTCCCCCTTCGGATTAAAAAATGGGGGACACGCCTCAACATCTGATATCAGGCACGTCCCCCGGAATTCCGTTTCAGAATCAAGTGGTCTGGCTTACGCTCAAGCCGCAGAATTCATCATAGTCGATCAGGTGAGTTATGGTGGGGCTTACGCCGCAGATGGGGCACCCATCGTCCTTCTTTAAACGAACTTCTCTGAACTTCATGTCCAGGGCATCATACAGCAGGAGCCTGCCCACCAGCGTGTTCCCCACGCCCAGGATGAGTTTGACCGCCTCGGTAGCCTGTATGAGGCCCACTATGCCGGGTAAGACCCCCAGCACTCCGGCATCCTGTCAGCTGGGGACCATGCCCGGAGGAGGCGGCTCAGGATAGAGGCAGCGGTAACAGGGTCCCTCGCCTGACGACAGCACTGTGGCCTGACCCTCGAATTGGAAAATACTGCCGTGGACGTTGGGTTTGCCGGCCAGGACGCAGGCGTCGTTTACCAGATAACGGGTGGGGAAGTTGTCGCATCCGTCAACCACCACGTCGTAGTCCTCAATGATGTCCATTACGTTTTCGGATGTGAGCTTCTCCTGATAGGTGATTACTTCGACGTCGGGATTGATGGCGTTGATGGTCTCTTTGGCCGATTCCGTCTTGGGCCTGCCCACGTCGGCCGTCTTATGCAGCACCTGCCGCTGAAGGTTAGTGACGTCCACCACGTCGGAATCGACAATACCCATAGTGCCAACTCCCGCAGCGGCCAGGTACAGGCCCGCGGGGGAACCGAGTCCGCCTGCGCCCACCATAATCACCTTAGCGTCCAGGAGCTTGCCCTGCCCCTTCTCTCCCAGCTGGGGAAGCATGAAGTGGCGGCTGTATCGGCTCAACTGGTCAGAACTCAGCATCCTGTCTTTTACAAAATTGTAACGCGCCTGTTTCCAGGCGTTAAAACCCCCGGCCATGGAAGACACGTCCTCGTAGCCCAACTCCATCATGACTTTGGCCGTGAAAGCCGAGCGCACGCCCCCCGCGCAGTAGCAGATAACTTTGGCGGCTTTATCGGTGAGAGACCGCTCTATCTGCATCTCCAGCATGCCGCGGGTGACGTTTACGGCCCCCTCTATATAGCCCTCACGCCATTCGTCCTTCTCGCGCACGTCGAGGAGGACGACCCGATCACCGTTGTTGAGCATCTCGTTCACCTGCTCTATGGTGACCTCTTTGATCTGCTCCTTAATCTCCTTAAGCATTTCCTGATAGCTCTTGCCCATAACTGAATCCTCTACTTTTTTCCCAAAGGCTCAACTTCGCAATTATTAAATATGACTATTACAATATCCATTAATATACATTGCAGGGGCGATACTATCAAATCCCTCCACCACAGTTTTGAAA
This sequence comes from Nitrospinota bacterium, assembly GCA_030620925.1. Taxonomy (GTDB): domain Bacteria; phylum JAUXIQ01; class JAUXIQ01; order JAUXIQ01; family JAUXIQ01; genus JAUXIQ01. The sequence continues at coordinate 10,017 of JAUXIQ010000025.1, read as the reverse complement.
GCCCTCATGCTACCACATCCACCCGCTCCCCGCAACTGCGGCTCAATGGCGCCTCGGGAGAACCCGCACTTTAAAGCCAGGAATACCAGTTCAGCTCCGATGTCTGCTATAATAAGTTTACTGAGCAGTAATTTTCGCCTCCGGGCCGTTTAACACCGGAGAAATACTGAGTGGGCGAGGAAAGTCTGCATGAAACAGAAAATCGTCCCCCTCCTGGACGAAGAGACTATCAGAGCCAGGGTCAGGGAGTTGGCGGCCTCCATTTCCGATGACTATCGAGGAAAGGAAGTAGTGCTCCTGGGAGTTCTCAAGGGGGCGTTGGTCTTCATGGCCGACATCATGCGCCTGCTGGAGATCGATCACCAATGCGATTTCGTGCGCCTATCCAGCTACGGTGACGGAACAGACTCCTCGGGCCGGATAAGCTTCTCATCAGGACCCTCAGGCTCGGTGCGGGATAAACACGTTCTGATCGTTGACTGCGTGGCGGATACGGGCCTCACTTTAGAGTTTCTCACCAACCATCTTCGCCAGGAAAACCCTCTTGATATCAGGGTCTGCGTACTGCTGAACAAACAGGCCCGCCGGAGTACCCCTCTGCACCTTGATTACGTGGGCTTCGATATACCGAACCGATTTGTGGTGGGTTACGGCCTGGATATGGCCGAGAAACATCGGGGGCTGCCCTACATAGCCTACCTGGAGGAAGAAGATTAGCCGCCCGCTATGGCGGGGATGAAGACCAGTTCCTGCCCCTCTTCCAGTTCCGTGTCGAGGTCCATTCGTCGTCCTCCGGAGAGTATTAGTATCCCCTCTTTGTACCCCCCGGTCTCCTCATCGATCAGGAATTCCTTGAAGCGAGGGCCGTACCTGTCGGCAAGGGCGCCGATAAGCTGCCCTACGTTAGTACCCTCGAGTTTTATATCCTCCCCTTCGGACCGCGCAGCGTCTTTTATGGGCCCCTCGAACCTTACCTTGATTACCAATTCATACCTCCTGAACGTGAGCCTTGGGAAGTTGCTTTGTTTAACAAAGGTTGGATTTTACTCCGTCGCGGCACCTTCATTCTCCAGCACTTCCAGGACATCAACCATATCCAGCGCCTCCAGCTTTTTTCGGGTCTGAAGGGAGGTCTTTTTATCCCAACCGTGGTATTCGTAATACTCATCAAGTAGATCATCGAACCAATCCTCAGCCTTCATGCCCTTTCCCGGCCCTTCCTTGATGGGCTCCTTCATCCAGCGGTCGCAGAGGGTGTCGTCTTCGCGGCGGAGGCCCAACCTCGAATTGAAAGCTTTTTCCAGATTATATGTCCGCTCACCGGCCAGGTAAAGTTCCTCCCCATTCAGCTCGATTCCTGTGAGCGCGGTATAGGCGCGAGCCATGAGATCCAAATCTATATTGAGCGGATTCAACGCCGTCCGGAACACGCAGACACCGGTGATATTGATAGCCGTGGTGTGGTTCTCGCTCCGGGCCGCGGCTTTTCCCTTGAGATCAGGAGTGTATCCCTCTCCGGCCTTTTCGCTCCCGAACCATGCCTTTGAGATATCCTTGCGAAAGCCCTTATCCATCATGTTGAGGCCCTTGAGGTGGTCGCAACCCCTGCTGGCCACGGCGAAGTTTAAGGCCCAGATGGGGAAAGACCTTATCTCCTCGTGGAAGGTGGCGCCCCCCTTCCCGTGGATTACGTACTGTTGCACCGGCACGTCTTTCTCTTCCATGATATTCTGGGCCGCTTTGACCAGACCGTCCTTCAGTATCTCTCCCAGACGATCATTTTGCAGGCCCACTGACTGAATGGTCTTCTCCACCGCCTCCACGTTACCCCATTCGAAGCGGATGGGCTCGCCGCACCAGCGTTTGGTGTCCTCTTCATCAATTATGCCTCTCTCCCATAGCTCCATGAGGAAGGGCACCGCGCCTCCTATCTCCCCAAGGTCCATGCCGTAGTCGTTGCAGGCATGGTGAAAATGGGTGATTGCCGCATAGTCGGGTATATCACATCCCATCCCGAAGGTGGCCACCGTAAAGTATTCCGGGCCCTCGCCCGTCAGACCCTTGTAACGCTCTGCCAGGGGCGATTCATGTCCCTTGACTTCGCATATCTGGCAGCAGCCCATAGTGCAGCCCGTGGAGCAGGCAAAGTCGTGAGTCTTCATGTTATCGGCGAACCAGCGGGCCAGCATTACCTTGATCTTTTCCGGTGGCACCATGGAAAACTGGTTATTCCGGTAAGCGTTGCCGCCGATCCTGTCGTAAAAGCCCACCACCCCGAGCGTGCCGTTTTTCCTGAAACCCCAGTGAGTGGGATCCGATTTAAGGCGGTGATATATCTCATCGGTCGCTTCTAAATATCCTTTTGGATCGGAAACCGAAATGCCCTTGCTGCCCCGGGCGGCGATGGCCTTCAGGTTCTTGGAGCCGAACACGCACCCCGCTCCCGTGCGGCCCGCAGAGCGCTCTTCGGTGACTGTCACGGAAGCGTACGAGACCAGGTTTTCGCCGGCCTGTCCTATGCAGGCGACCGACATATCCGTATCCCCAAGCTCGTCGCGGATGCCCTTCACGGCCTCCTTCACTCCCTTACCCCAGTGGGCTGAAGCATCCCGTATCTCCACCTTGTCGTCATCGATCCAGATGTAGACGGGTTTATCCGCCCGGCCGGTTACCACTATGTGGTCGTAGCCCGCATAACGCATGGCCGTACCAAAAGTGCCTCCTGCAACGCTGTCCCCGAACATGTTCCAGGCCGGGCCCTTGAAGGTGAACTTCATCTTGCTGCCCAAACCGGTGGCGGTGCCTCCCAGCGGTCCTAGACCGGCGATGAGCACGTTGTCCGGCCCTTTAGGGTCGATTTTAGGATCGACCTTCGTAAAATGCTGCCACAGGAGCCAGTCGTTTATCCCCTCCCCACCGACATATTTGCGGATGACCTGAGAAGGGATAGGCTCCGTGCTTATGTCTCCAGAGCTTAAGTCTATCCTGAGTATCTCGCCGTAGCCGTACATCGCCTACTCCTTATTACCCACACTGGATCCGATTGCAAGCATGAATGCTTCTCTTTCATCATGGTTGCAATCCGAAATATCATGCGTAAAAGTATTTTTAGAGCTGGGCATAGCGCCTGGTATATGTTACCTGGTGGGGCTCCACGTATTGAAGCGCTTTGGCCCCCTCGGGGTTAGCCATTAGCGGGCTGCTGTTCTCCGGCCGCTCGGAGCAGTATTTAACGCAAGTGGGGTCTCCGCCGCACAGGTCGCACTTGAGGATATTGCCGTCGGGGTCTACCTGGACGGCGCCGAAGGGACATGCCACCACGCAGGCGCGGCAGCCCGAGCACAGCGACTCGTTCAGCACCACCGCTCCGGTTTCTATGTCTCGCTTCAGGGCGTCCTCAGGGCACGCCTGCTGGCACTTCGGCTGCTTGCAGTGGTAACAGATACCAGGTACATAATTCCCTTTAACCTGGTTCCTGGTGACGCGTATGCGCGCTTTATGGGGGTTGAAAGTGCCCGTCTTGGTCAGCGAGCAGACCAACTCGCACTGCTTGCACCCTACGCACAACCGGCTGTCCACGCTGAAGATTTTTTTGGCTCCCATGTCTTGAAGCTCCTATAGCGTTTTGAAGGTTCGCTACCCATAACTAAAATTGAGCGCCCGATTCTAACACTTTCCATAATAAATGTAAAACCTGTTTGCGCTTATTCATCTATGAGAACCGCCCTTGCAGGCGCGCCCTCGGCTCCCACCAGCTTCAGGGGTAAGGCCACCAACTGGTAGTTGCCAGGGGGCACTTCTGACAGGTCTATGCCTTCCAGCAACACCACTTCGTTTCCCAGCAGGGCAGTGTGCGGTGATATGTCCTCGCTGTCGTACTGCTGAACGGAAAGGTAGTCTATCCCCACCAGTTTTACTCCTGAATCTACAAGATACTGCGCCGCCTCGCCGCTTATATAAATGTACTGCGTCTGAAAGCCTTCATTCCGCCACAGGCCGGAGTTGGACGTTTTGAACAGGACGCGCTCAACTCCTTTCAGGTTCAGTTGTTCCAGGTCTCCCCGCTCTATTCTCTCCTCCGAATCCAATCGGTATACCACGGCGGGCCCTATCAACACGCTCAGGTCCATCTCATCCATGTTGCGGCCGTCTCGTACGAAATGGAGCGGGGCGTCTACATGCGTTCCGGTGTGGGCACTCATTGTAAAAGAGGTGAGGTTGGCAATGGCGCCATCGTCCATGTTCAAAATACGGGTGCTAGTATAGGGCTGGTTCCCTGGGAAGTCGTGCATCCCCTCGTGTATTGGAACTGAGACATCGTAGATTTTCATTTTCCCCCCCATTTTTCGAGAAATCCCCACCTATTTGATGTTCTATTATTCTCATATCCGACAGGTATATTCAACGCTAAATTTCTTTTCAGATCGCCTCGCGTTCCCCCAACACCGAACGTTGCTGCGAGGTTGCCCCTACCCACCCCCTTGCTTAAGCAACCTCCAATCGCCTAAAAAACTCAACACAAATACACCAATACTAACCGCAGGCTTGCTCTCGAGCGAAGCGAAGGGTGCATACAGATTAACACAGGTAGATTAACCACAAAAACACTAAAGCTTTAGTTTTTAGTGTCTTTGTGGTTAATTTTCTTTGAGTTCCTTGAATCCTGGTTATACACCCCTCTATAGAATAGATGCAACAATCCAAGGTCTGTGCTGAATATCTTTTTATATACAATGAGTTACAAGCTACAATTGAGACCGTTTTTATGGTGATAAACCAAGGTCTTTTTTTCTTGCCCAAACGACCCCAATTTTGCCGTCTGTAAGATTACACAAACCGGTATTGACTACCAGAGGATATGTCCCGTGCGGTGAGCCTTAATCGGGTTTTAAAAGCAGGTAATTAGCGGATAAAATATTAAGGGGCGAGCTGTAAAGCTCGCCCCTTTCTACCAGCCGGGTCGCTTCTGTTTTTACTCCAATCAAGGGGGTGTACAGGATAGCGTTTCCCGCCAGTGAATATTAAATTCAGTTATTGAACTTATGACGTAATATGTTAATATATTACTCTGATGTTATTGATAATATAGAGTAATATGTTTCATGATTTCGCATGTTGTGAATTTTTCATTCCGACACAAACATTCCGATAAGTACCAGAACCCAAGCTATCGCGCCTATAACCAATAATGCAATTTGTCCCCCGGAAAACCCTTTCCTCTCAGCCCGGCCCGTCTGTTCATTTTTCCAATAAGAATTTAATACCCCTTGAACGACCACCAGTGGCACCACGGAAAGATTACTTATAAGCCAATAGGGATCGGGGGCTTTCCAAGCGGCTGTAAAAATCATCCAAAAAAGGAGAGTCGACCCCGGAGAAAAAAGTTTCTCGAGTCCTACTTCCTTTGAGAATTCTCTTATATCACTGAGTTGCCGGTAGATTAAAACGAGTCCATAAAAGGGTACAAAAAGACCCACTGTCCTCCAGCCCGGTCTGATATCCAAATTCTTGTGCGCCTTTAGCTGCCTCCAATTACGGTTGAACCAGATGATCTCATATACGCCGAAAGTCAATACCGCAAGTAGAACAAATTTCCACACGGACTGTGCGTTGGAAAATTGCACACTCTCAGCTCGGGATGAGACTGTAGCTTTCGTTTGCTCGTTGGTGAATTCAACGGTTTTCATATTAATACTCTCATAATAAAGTTAAATCTCTTAGGGCAGTACTCTATATTTATCCACGCCCTGCTAGTCCAGTTTTACCCCGTGCCACGGGCAGTATCTCCATGAGCCGTTCAACTTTTCACCATCTACCGGACATATTTTCGGCGGCAGAACCGAGCCTAAAGGCAATCTCCACTTGAACTCTCTTTCGCCCATTTTGACAGTGAAGCCCCCCTCCATCTTGGCTTGAGCAATGTACTCGACACCGCCGTTTTTGGCCGGGAAGAGGAAAAAATGCATGTTTTCGCCAAAGGGGCCCAATATATTCGCAAAAATCGGTTTCATTATTGCCATGAAGTTTTTTGCGTCAGGGGTAATCTTATCTTCTCCATAAGGGCGGTATGCATTGCCCTTAACATCTTTAAGCAGTATCTCGGCTCTCATGACTTCTTCAGATTTATATGTTACGCCTCCCATTGTTCCTATATTACCGTCCACTGCAAGAATAAGCGTATAGGGACGAAGAACACTCACAAGCTCCTCAGCCTGGGCGTCCGATATTGAAGGGTCCTGAGAAAAAGAAGCCAGCCAATATTCTTCCGGAATCCACCAAATAAGGGTCATCTTATCCGGATCGGAAGCCATCTTTTGAGTCTCATTGGTAAGCGCTTCCAGGTCTATTTTGGCCTCTTGAGCCCATGAGTTACCGATAAAACCGATGACCATAAAGACCGCCATCAGCACACTCAACCGCCAAGCTACGCCGCCCTTCATTACCTTATTCATCAGGATTACTCCTTAAATAAAGTTGTAGGTCCTAAACATCAATAATCAGATGATGTATAAAAATTTATTCGGCAGTTTCTACAACCTACATTAGATTATTCACGACCGATTTACTTCATTGACGGATAAATATTACCTGTGAGGAAACGCATTTTTATAACCGGGGATAGCTAACTGGAGGGGACACTGCGGCAAGTCTATTCCTGAGGCGTGAAAATACTCGTCCCTTGACCAGACATATAGTCAAGACATTATATTCATTCCGAATACTTACCGTCTATTTTCCCAATACAGTTTCAAGAAAAAAAGGGCGGCAGGATGCCACCCCTTTTAACAGGTGAGTTGTAGCGATTTATCTGTTTCTTATAACATCCAGCTTTCCCCTGAGTAGCTGCTGGGCGATCATGTTGCGCTGTATCTGCGGCGTGCCCGCACCGAAGGAATATGCCCTGGCGTCTCTCCATGCTCTTTCAAGTGGAAACTCGACGCAGTAGCCGTAGCCGCCGTGAATCTGCATGGCGGCGTTGCATACCTCGAGGGACATATCGTTGGCGAAAGTCTTGGCGATGGAGACCTCCAGCAGCTCGGGATGCCCTTCTGAGCCGTTGACGGCGGCGCGATAGAGGAGCCATCTCGATGCTTCCAGCTTAATGGCCATATCCGCCAGCATCCACTGTATGCCCTGGTAATCGGATACCTTCTTGCCGAAGGTCTCCCGCTCCTGGGAGTATTTCAGGGCTTCGTCGAATGCGCCCTGGGCGATGCCCAGGCAGTTGGCGGAGTTGAAACAACGCTCGGAATTGAAGGAGGCCAATATTTTTTTGAACCCCTCGTTGTTTGACGGATCACCCTGCACCAGAACATTCTCCTTGGGTACACGGCAGTTCTCGAAGATTATCTCCGGGTGGCCGGCGCCCCTGATTCCCATCATGATATCGTTCTTGCCCACGATGAGGCCCGGCGTGCCGCCGTCCACCAGGATGGAGCCTATGCCGTGTGCGCCGCTGGACTCCTTCCCGTAGCGCACGAAGACCATGTAGAGGTCCGCCACGTCGCCGTTGGTGATGAAGTGTTTGATGCCGTTAAGGACGTAGGAATCGCCGTCCAGCTCGGCGGTGGTGGACATGGCGGTAACGTCTGAGCCTGCCTGCGGCTCGGAGATGGTGATGCAGGAGAGAATCTCGCCTTTGGCCATGCCCGGCAGGTATTTCTCTTTGAGGTTATCGCTTCCGTGTTCCTTGATGGCTTCGGCGTCTCCTACCTGGGTGACCAGAATGGTGGACGTCGCCCGGCAGACGCGAGCCAGCTCCTCGATGGTCAGCACCACATCGAATATGGTCCCCCCTCCCCCGCCGTATTCCTTGGGTATGGTGATCCCCAACAGCCCCATTTCGGCGAGCTTCATGACGTTTTCACGGGGGAACTCATCGTTCTGGTCCCAGATGTGCGCTTTGTCTCTGAACTCGCTCTCAGCCAGGTCTCGCACCGTCTTTTTAAGCCTTTTCTGTTCTTCGGTGAGATGAAAGTCCATTTTTTCCCCCTTGAATATACTGATCCTTGGATTTGAGAATAGCAGTTTTCAGACCGCTGATACGGAGGGAGTTTACTTCAGAAATGTCCTCTAATCAACAAGGGATTGCCCGGAGGGAGATTTTTCTGTACTGCGGAAATGGGTACCGGGGATATCGATGCAGCTACCCAACAGGAAGGGTTGTTTCAAAACTACAAAAAATCAGCGGAGGCGGTCTCTGGCATCTTTGAGCTTCTTTTTTTCTTTGCGGGTGAGGCTGTGAATGCCGGACTTCGAGATTTTATCCAGAATGGGGTCTATCTCTCGGCGTATATAATCCTGGGATTCCGTTTCCCGCTGAGCCTCGTGGTGCCGCTGTGAATCCTGCCAGCCCCTTCTTATGCCCCGCCAGTAGTATTTCACCCTCTCGCCGTAGCGTATGTAGAGAAACCCGATGCCCAGGCCGCCCAGGTGCGCGTTGTGGGCGATGCCGCCGCCCGTCCCGCCGGAGGAGATAGATGCCATGAGTTCAATGAAACCGAAGAAAAGGACGAACTGCCATGCCTTCATGGGGATTATGAAAAAGGCCAGAATGATCCTGTTGGGGAACATCATGCCATAGGCGACCAGTATTCCGAAAATCGCACCGGATGCGCCCACTGTAGGTATCCTGGCATCGATGTCGAAAAGATAGGTTATAATGCCAGCCCCTATTCCCGTGACCAGGTAGAAGCGCAGGAACGACCTGCTGCCCAGCGCCCCCTCCACCTGGCTTCCGAACAGTAACAGCGCATACATATTAAAGAGAATATGCATGAATCCGCCGTGCATAAACATATAGGTGAGGAACTGCCAGTACCAGTGCCCGTGGGTGACGGCGAAAGGTAGGAGTCCAAGATATAAAACCGAGCGAGGAAAGGCCGATGCGACCAAGAATACGACGATGTTGATTATCAGCAGCCTCTTGACTATAGGGGTAGGAGAACATCCAGTGCCGTATTCCGAGGAACGCATGTAATAACGTGACAAAACGAAAATACCTCCTTTTATATTTTATAGAAATCTATTAAACGTTTAAGTTGGTGTCAACTTTAATTTTTTTCAAGCGCCGACCTGCCACTATTTTATCGAGAGTGGTTTACTCTATTATCGCCTTATGTTATATTAAAAAATCAATTCAGACCAACCGGTCATCGGTGCAAGAAAAAACTTTGTTCTTATCCGCTTACACAATGAGAATGGAAACCCTATTTTTAAATGCCCGCGTGCAGAGGAAAGACATCGCCTACGTGAGCCACACCATGGAAGGATACGAGGGATTGGCCACAGTAACCACCATCGACCCCGAAAAAGGACTTATCCGCATAGCCGTTTCCCCATCTTTCCTGAAAGAGGTAAAAGAAATATTGGCCGAATTGCAGATAGAAGTAGGGTTAGAACTGCTCGATGAACACGACTGATAAACTTCTGCGCATAACAGATTTGAGGACTTATTTCTACGCTTCCGAGGGCGTAAGCCGGGCGGTGGACGGTGTGGACCTCGAGCTGGACGCCGGTGAGACACTGGGTCTGGTGGGTGAAAGCGGCTGCGGGAAGACGGTCACCGCCCTTTCCATTCTCCGCCTCATCCCCCAGCCTCCAGGGAAGATCGTCTCCGGAGAGGTACTGTTCCAGGGTGTAGACCTGCTGAAACTCTCATTGGAAGACATGCGGAAAATTCGCGGCAACGATATATCCATGATCTTTCAGGAACCGATGACCGCCCTCAATCCCGTCTTCACCGTGGGCAATCAGATAGCCGAGTCCCTCATCCTGCATCAGAATCTTAACAAGAAAGACGCCTTGGAGAAAGCGATAGAACTGCTCAGGACGGTGGAAATTTCCGACCCCGAACAGCGCGTTTTAGAATACCCGCATCAATTGAGCGGTGGAATGCGTCAGCGGGCCATGATAGCGATGGCCCTGGCCTGCAACCCGAAGATACTTATTGCCGACGAGCCCACCACCGCTCTGGACGTAACCATTCAGGCGCAGATAATGGACCTTATCGCCAAG
>JAUXIQ010000089.1 GCA_030620925.1 Nitrospinota bacterium | reverse complement strand
GCTCAGCTTTCCGGGGGTATAACCGACTTTGAAAAGCCGCGCGTCGACCTCAAATTGACCACCAACGGCTTTCCGCTCGACCAGCTATCCCGCCTGGTTCCTGCCGCTAAAGCTTACAACCCGGGCGGCCGGGCCGCCCTGAACCTCAGGGTGAGCGGGGAAGCACAGAAACCTCGAGAGCTATCGGCAACCGGTGACATCAGCTTATCGGGGGTGAGGCTGGAGTTTCCCGATACGGGAAAAACCTTGCACGATCTCAACGGCAAGATTCTCCTCTCCGGCCGCAATGCCAGGATACGGGAGATGAGCCTCTTCTACGGGAAAACGGCGATGCGGTTGGAAGCCGAGGTGGAGGATTTCTCCAAACCGAAAATCATCTTTTCCTTCCAATCCCCCCTGTTCCTGGCCGAAGATTTTCTGCCCCCCAGGAAGGCCGGAAACGGTAAATCACGGGCCGCAACGATGCGGGAAGGAGACGAAAAAAGCTCCGCTCCCATCAAAGCTCTCATGGGTATAAATGCAGAGGGCCGCGTAAACATCGGGCGATTGGTGCACAAGAAGCTCGAGATCACCGAGCTGGAAGCAAAAATAAAAATGTCCGAGGGCGTCCTCACCGCAGACCCCGTCTCCTTCAACATATACGGGGGCCGCTTTCAGGGCGTTTCCAGGGTGGATATGAGCAGTGGCGAGCCTGCGTTCAGAGTGATCGCCGACCTGAACAACATGGACGTAAAACGCGCCCTGCAAGGCCAGGGCAAGCTGGGGAAAATCATGCGGGGCAGGCTCTCCTCTTCGTTGGACATCAGCGGCGCGGGAATGGGCTTTGAATCCATCTCCAGGACTCTAAAAGGGAAAGGGAACGTCAGAATAGAGAGTGGTAGCTTCACCAACTTCTCGCTGTTGAACAACCTCTCCCTTCTCACCGGTTTCGCCGGTCTGAATATCTCAAACCGGGAATCCACCCCTTTCGACCTGCTCAAGGGGGAATTCAACCTGGCCGAAGGCAGGGTGAACACCGACCCGGTAACCCTGAGCTTCGGCGAATACGGCCTCTCGGCGTCGGGACATATCGGGCTCGATAAGTCGCTGGCCTACGATGTACAGGTGACCCTGGGGGAAGCGCTGAGCAGAAAAATAGGAGGGAGCGGCGTAGGGGCATTTTTCATGAACCGGGAAGGGCGCATGGTCGTCCCGCTGACGTTAAGAGGCACCATCAGCAAGCCTACGGTGAGCGTCAACGCGGAGTTCGTTCAGAAAAAGCTGCTGGAATACGGGGGACGAAAACTGCAGGATCAGTTCATGAAGGGATCGAAAACGGGCCTGGCGGACATTCTTGGGGAAATCTTCGGTGGCACGAGTAAACCTCCGCCCACCCGGACCACCCCGCAGGATGATGCCCAAAAGCGAGATAAGGAGAAGACCCGCATAGACCCCGGCAGGATACTTCGGGACATCTTTAAGAACCGGTGACGTTTTTATCGGCCTCAAGCCCGGTCTATTTTCCCTTTGCAATATCATGCCGTATATAACTAATATTCTGTAGTTCATTTTGAAACCGATGCATACAAATCTCAAAGGGAGGACTAATAATGCCTACGGTAAAAATTGATGGAGTGAACATCTATTATGAAGATGAAGGCCAGGGGCACCCCATAGTGTTCATCCACGGTTTTTCATCAAACCTGAATAGCTGGGACGAACAGATGCCCGACCTGCTGGAGAAATACAGGGTGGTGCGCTACGACTGCCGGGGCCACGGGAGGTCTGAAAGCCCTGCGGAACCATCCGGATATTCACAGGAAATACTGGTCGGGGAAACGCTGGGTCTTCTGGACGCATTGGGGATCGAGAAGACCTACCTGTGCGGACTGTCCATGGGGGGCAACGTGGCGCTTCACATGGGGATAAATCATCCCCACCGCGTGGAGGCGGTGATATCGGCATGCACGGGCTCCGGCTCAAGCCAGGAGGACGGTTTCATAGACCAATTCAAGATATATACCGACATCCTGGATAAAGGCGAAATTGAGCGGTTCGCGGATATGCATATGAGCGGGCCTTCCTACACCCGGCTGGTGGAACTGCGGCCCGACCTTAAGGATTCGAAGAGGAAGGCGTTGATGGAGAACAATGCCGTTGGCCTGGCCAACACCATCCGCGGCGTGCAGATGAAGAGGCCGCCGATAATGTCTCTGGAGGATAAGCTGAAGAAACTGGAGGTGCCTGTCCTGGTAATTGTGGGGGATGAGGACATGCCATGCATCGAGCCTGCGGATTTCATGCATCAGCATATACCCCGCTCCAGGTTGGTCGTGCTTCCCCGGACAGGGCACATCCTCAACATGGAAAGGCCCGCGGATTTCAACCGGGAAGTCATGGATTTCTTGAATTCCGTGGAATCGGGACAAATATGAACCATTAATGATGGGAGAAACAGATTTTGGATACCTACGACGTGATCATCATAGGCGGAGGGGCCTCGGCGCTCAGCGCAGGCCTCTATTCAGCACGGTACAACATGGCCACCCTGATAATTATGGAAGAGCTGGGCGGCGAAACTGCCACTGCGGCCACCATCGAGAACTATCCGGGCTATAAATCAATCGACGGTTACGATCTGATAACCAGGATGCACGAGCAGGTGGGGGCACTGGGCGTGAAAATGGTAACCGCCAGGGCCGAGAGCGTGTCCAGGGAAAACCACTGCTTCACTGTAACCGCCGGAGGTGAAGAACACCGGGGCAAGAGCCTTATCCTGGCCGTGGGTCGGGAGCGCCGCAAATTGGGAATTCCCAGGGAAGATGAGCTGAGGGGAAGGGGCGTCTCCTACTGCGCCACCTGCGACGGCCCCCTCTTCGGAGAAGGAATAGTGGGCATGGTGGGCGGGGGCGATTCGGCGGTGAAAGGCGCTATTCTGCTCAGCCAGTATGTGAGCGAAGTATTCGTTATATACAGAGGCGAACAACTCAGTAGTGAACCCATAAACCTCGAGCGCCTCTCCCGAATCCCCAAAGTAAAAATCCTTTACAAAACCCAGGTGAAGGAGCTGCTGGGAGATAACGAGCTCAAAGGAGTGGTGCTGGATAACCCTTATAACGGGAACGACCGCCTGGAGCTTGACGGTCTGTTCGTCGAGATAGGCGCCGATCCGAGGGACGAGCTGGCCAGGAGCCTGGGGGTGGAGCTGGACGAGCGAAACTACATAATAGTAGACAACATGATGCGCACCAACGTCGACGGGGTATTCGCTTCGGGTGACGTAACCAACGCCTCCGGCGACCTGAAACAGGTGATAACCTCGGCCGCCCAAGGCGTCCTGGCCGCCACATCCGCCTACAAGGACGTCATCGAGCACGGTCATTTCTGCGAGACTCACGCCAGGGGGTTTGTCCTGCCCCAGGTCTGAGCCCGACTATACCAGTCCTTCGAAAAGGTCCGTCTCCTTACGGTCGCTTCCGTCGCGGCCGTTGGCGCAGATGTAATGCTCGTATCCGAAAGCCTCTTCCCTGAACTCCGGCGGCAGACGCCTGAAAAAGCTGTTAGGGCCTACCTGGCTCTGGTGGCAGTTGAGGGCTTCAATCTTGAGAGGAAGGTATTCCTTCACGTCTATAGTGGTGGTTATTTTTTCGTCTGGAGTCCCCAGGTAGTCGGGATCGAAACCGGGCTCTTCATTGTTGGCCCGCAGAAACTCCTCCATCTTGACCAGCCTCGACCTGGGGATGGCTGTATAATAGAGTTTGGCCGGTCGCCAGGGTTCGAGTCCTTCCCCTGGATACCGGGCGGAGTCCCCTGAGACCTGGAAAGCGGCCGTGGTTACCCTGTGGGCCATCACGTGGTCGGGGTGCCCGTATACTCCCTTCTCGTTATAAGTCACTATGACGTGGGGGCGCGTGCTGCGGATTATCTTAACCAGCCTGACTATCGCTTCTTCCATATCCGCCTGAACGAAGGAACGCGGGTCGAGGTTCTCCGGCGTACCCGCCATGCCCGAATCGCGATATCCCAAAAAGTGGGCCGATCCCACCCGGAGAACTTTCAGGGCCTTTTCCAACTCCATGGCCCTGATCTCTTCTATCTTCGCCGCTGGAGAGGGGGGGACGAATTCCGGGTTCTGTATCCCACCGGCTTCCCCCCTTGTGCCGTAAACGACGACGGTCTTCATCCCAAGGGCGGAATATTTTGCCAGTATACCGCCCGTACCGATTGATTCGTCATCAGGATGGGCGTGGACAGCCATCAGCGTCAGCTCTTCACGGTTCTCTACCACAATCATCTCCTGCATGTTGGTTGACCCGTCGTTTGCCTCCAGCCTTTTTTATTTGCTTGAAGCCTTCTTATGCATTAACATTTTACACGAAATATATGCCGTTTATCGCGCTAAAACTAATTCTTCTACCACAATCCATCTAATTATGCCAAGATGTATCGGGTATGCCCTAAGAAATATGGACAAACAAGCACGGATTGTCTATTATAGTGAACGTCAGTTAACCTCAGTAACTAAACAAGAGTAAAGGGGAGTTAATCCAGATGGCTAAAGGCGAGATAACCATAAATGAGGAATACTGCAAGGGTTGTGAGCTCTGCGTGGAATTCTGCCCCAAGGGATGTATAGAAATGTCCACCGAGAAATATAACAGCCGGGGGCTGCTCATGCCCGTTTTCGCCAAACCGGAGGAGTGCACCGGATGCACCACTTGCGGTTTCATGTGCCCCGACGCCGCCATAGTCGTCTACAGGTTCGATAAGGACAAGACACCGGTGTCTGAGGATTGAGTTTCAGCGTGCAGACACAATCGGGATTAGACTGTTCAACGTTTGCAGAGGAAATAAGACATCATGGCGGAGACCATTCTTTCAACCGGTAACGAAGCAGTGGGCCACGGGGCCCTCTACTCGGGCTGTAAATATTTTTTCGGATATCCCATCACCCCCCAGAACGCCATCCCTGAGTTCATGTCCAGGGAGATGTTCAAGGCGGGAGGTTCTTACGTCCAGGCCGAATGCGAAACGGCGGCCATCAATATGGTCTTCGGAGCCGCAGCAGCAGGGGCCCGCTGCATGACCTCCACCTCCAGCCCGGGCATCGCCCTGATGGGGGAAGGTCTGGGCGGAATCTCAGCGTCGGAGCTGCCCGCGGTGGTGGTGGACGTGGTGCGGATGGGGCCCGGATGGGGCACCGTCCAGCAGGGACAGACCGACTACCGGCTGCTCACCAAGGGGGGAGGCAACGGGGGCTACAGGTGCATATCCCTGGCGCCGGCCTCCGTCCAGGAAGTGTTCGAATTCATGCAGACGGCCTTCTACCTGGCGGACAAATACAGGATAATAGTCTACGTCGTATCCGATTACATCCTGGGTGAGATGGCCGAGCGGCTGGAGCTCAAAACACTCGAATTCGATCCCCTGCCCTCCAAGGATTGGGCGGTGCGGGGTAAGGGCAATAACGGGGGGACGCACAACACGATAGTCCCCGCGGTGGGCAACATAGAGGGAGGCATCCCCGGATACCACCTGCATCAGGATAAAAAGTATAAGACCATCGAGCGGGAAGAGGTGAGATACCAGACTTATCAGACAGAGGACGCCGATCTGATAATGGTGGCCTACGGCTCCTCGGCCAGGATATCCCACGAGGTTATGAAACAGCTCAGGGCCGACGGGGTGAAGGCGGGTCTGTTCCGCCCCATATCCCTGTGGCCCTTTCCCATAGAGCAGTTGCGGGAGCTGGCGGAGGGCGACGTGAGGCTCATAACCGTTGAGGACAGCCAGGGTCAGTTAGTGGAAGACGTGGAGTTCGCCGCTCAGGGCAAAGCCCCTGTAGACCTCATCGGGGTATGGGCGAGAGACCTGCCCACCCCCAGCGGCGTGCTGACCCCGGACAACGTTTACCAGGAGGTAAAGAAGATAATATGAACTCGGAAACAGCCGGAAAGAGCCTAGCTTACGAAAAACCGAAGCTGATAAACGATAACAAGTTCCACTTCTGTCCGGGGTGCAACTACGGAATAATAATCCGGCTCATCGCCTCCGTGCTGGAGGAGATGAAACTGACGGATAAGACCATAGGGCTGGTTTCTGCAGGCTGCTACGTGCAGACCCCGTGGTACATGGACGTGGACTTCGTGGCCGCCCTTCACGGCCGGGCGCCGGCGGTGGCCACGGGTATAAGGCGGGTGCATCCCGATGCCTTCATGTTTTGCATGCAGGGGGATGGCGACCTGGGGGCCATCGGAATGGGCCACTTCATGAACGCCATGATGCGCGGCGAGCGGTGGACCACCATTTTCCTCAATAACGCCTGCTACGGTCAGACCCGGGGGCAGATGGCGCCCACCACACTGCTGGGCATGCGCACCACGACCACGCAGGACGGCCGAGATGCGGAAAAGACGGGCTATCCGCTACACGTGGCGGAGCTGGCCGCCACCATGAAGGGGGTGGTTTACGCCGCCCGTTGCTGCGTCAACACCCCGGCCAATTACGCCAAAGCCAAGAAGATGCTCAAGACCGCCTTCCAGAAACAGTTGGACGGACCGGGGATGAGCATTCTGGAGCTGCTTTCCGCCTGCCCCTCCAACTGGGGTCTGCCCCCCAAGGAGGCGCTGGCCTTTCTCACTGAGAACATGATCGCCGAGTATCCTCTGGGCGAGTACAAGAACGTGGAACCCAAAATAGACGTTTAGATACCGGATGCGGATTCATGATGCGCGTCCATATAAATTCGGAGGCTGTAAATGGAACAGGCCGTTAAAAAGGGGTGTCAACTGGGAATAGGTGGAGTAGGCGGACAGGGCGTCTTAACCGCGGGGAAAATGCTTGCCGAGGCGGGCATGGTGCATTACAACCACGTGCTATGGTTCCCGAATTACGGGGCATCCATGAGAGGCGGTGAAAGCGAATGCGTGGTTATCCTCTCCGATGAAGAGATCAGCTCGCCCATCGTGCACCATCCTCAGGATGCCATCCTGATGGATTCCCTCTTCCATGAAATCTATCAGCAGAAGGTCGGGCCGGGAGGCCGGCTTATAATAGACAGCTCGGTTATCGACCCTAAAGATATAACCAGGAAAGACATAAGCATATTTTCCGTTCCCGCAACTGATTCCGCCATGGAGCTGGGCTCCCCTCAAGTGGCTAACATGATCCTGCTGGGGGCCTACCTGGCTTTGAACAACGTCGTTTCAATAGACGCCATAGACGAGTTTCTGGACGTGAAATTCAAAGGCTCCCGCCACGAAAAGCTCATCTCCCTGAACAAGGAAGCCATCCGGCTGGGGAGCGACCAACTCAGCAAAAACCTTCAGTAAATTAAAGCTCCGGGGGCTGCACCGAGGGCGGAGTCCCCGAAACTCCTTTCCCGGTATTTTCACCCATAGTCAAGCATCTTCTCTACTGCTCTTCGCTGACCCTCCTTCTATCGCAAGGGAT
>JAUXIQ010000092.1 GCA_030620925.1 Nitrospinota bacterium | reverse complement strand
CTCAGCCTAGGCGATTTGCTTTCTATTACCCGAGTAACGCATTTGGCCACAAGTGTCGGCTCGGGGGCTTCTTTTTCGTGTTGCAGCACCGCTTCTAAAGCCCTCTGGCGCCATGGGTCGTAGTCGCTGATCCGATCGGCAGTATTCTGCCGGTTGTTTATCAGGTTGGTCTTGATGAACCCCGGCTCTATTATCGAGACCAGGATGTTAAATGGTTTGACCTCATGACGAAGCGCCTCGGTATACCCTTCCAGCGCAAATTTACTTGCTGTGTAAAACCCAACGAACGGAATAGCAGTCAGCCCGGCCAGTGAGCTGATGTTTATGATCCGTCCAGATTCCTTTCTGCGCATGATCGGCAGCACCGCCTTGATCATCCGAAACGTGCCAAAAAAGCTGGTCTCGAACTGCGCCTTTGCCTCCGCCAACGCGGTTTCTTCAATTGCACCGTCCAGCACGTGACCGGCGTTATTGACAAGGATGTCCAATCGCCCCGTTCGCTTTGACACCGCGCTCACGCATGCGTTCACCGACTCGTCAGAACGCACGTCCAGGGGCAGCAACTCCACGCCGGGCACCTTCTCACAGCTCGACGGGTTGCGGCTCGTCCCATAGACGGTGAAGCCCCGCTGAGCAAGCAGCAGGGCGACCGCCCTGCCGATGCCGGAGCTGGCTCCCGTTACCAGCGCGACCCTTTCTTCCGGTTTCACGAGTGTTTCCTCCCCTTTGGACGCCACGCGTTGCGGCGTTAGTCCGCATCTTGTTTATCGCCCATTAAAAGGGAAAAGATTACGGGTTATAATGAAAAATTAATCTTTTATTACCTGATAATTTTTTCCGCATCGCACGGAATGAACAGGGGCGGCATCAATGGTGTTGCCAGAGTGTGGCTGATATTGTATTATGCCCGCCGGAGGGAGAGTTAACCTGCCCTGGGGAAATGGTCACGGCGAGATGCCGCTCCTACTATCCTGGAAGGGTGCCTTCCGGACGTAATCATGCGGGAGCAAGGCGTGCCGTGCTCTTACTTATACGGTCGCGACCGGCGGTATACAATTTTTGTGATAGGGGATGAATGAAATGGAGCTAAAGGGAAAAGTGGCGGTGGTGACCGGGGCCGGAAGGGGCATCGGCAGGGCGGTGGCCTTGCTGATGGCCGAGGCCGGGGCCAGAGTGGTGGTGAACGATTTGGGCGGGGCCGTCTCCGGCGAGGGGGAAGCGAAGGAGCCCGCCGACCAGGTGGTTGAGGAGATAAAGAAGGCGGGGGGTGAGGCGGTGGCCAATTACGATTCGGTGGCTGCCATGCAGGGTGCGGAGAGGATTATCCAAACCGCCATGGATAATTATAAAAAGATAGACATCCTGGTGAACAACGCCGGTATAGTTAGGGACCGGATGATCTTCAACATGACCGAAGAGGAGTGGGATGTAGTTCTCGCCGTGCACCTCAAAGGCCACTTCGCCTGCACCAAGTTCGCCACCATATACATGCGACAGCAAAAGAGCGGGCGTATAATCAACGTGGCCTCCGACGCTTCCCGGGGTGAGACGGGGTGCGCCAACTACAGCGCAGCCAAGGCGGGCATTATCGGGTTAACTTACGCCGTGGCCAGGGATATGGACCGCTACGGCGTTACCTGCAACGCCATCGCTCCTCTGGCGCTGACACGCATGGCCAAGGATGTGCAGGCCAGCGCCGAAAGCAGCCAGAAGTCGGGCAAGCCCATCTCAAAAAACGTAATCAACGTCTTCAGTGAACCCTCGGAGATAGCGCCCGCTGTGCTCTTCCTGGCCAGCGACCAGGCAGCGGATATAACGGGCCAGGTGGTGGGCATCGGGGGCGGTAAGATAACCATCTGGGCCCAGCCCGGCCCCGAACGCTACTTTTATTCGGATTCTCCCTTGAGCACGGAAAGAATAAACGAGCTTTTCAATACCACGCTGGGCATGGGCAAAAACCTCAAGCTGAACCCTATTTACTATTAACTTCCACGAATAGGGCGGGTTTTACCCCCGCACAATCCTCGGAAGATATTTTGTCCCTCGGAACGCGCTGTTGCCTCTAATTGCCTCCGTTGAGCTTTTCTGTGCTCAACAGAGCGTTGACCAGGCCGAAACAACCCACCAGCATCATATCCCCGTTGGGTACGGCGAAGTAGTAGCCCAGTTCTGCGGCCATACCTCTCCGGGGGCCGGTCACGGCCACGAAAGGGTAGGGCTCCTGCTCAGAGTAGCGAGGGGTTATATGGGCTCCGTGCCCGCCGCTGCCGAAGACCTCCTCGTCGGTGAGGGCAGCTGCCCTGAGCCTTTCCACAAAGTCTTTCAGGCTGGAGGGATCGAGGATGCGGGTGTGGTGTTCGAACAGGCCGAGGATGTGTTCGTTCTTCACCAGGACGCCGACGGTGTGCTGGTTCCCCACGTTCAATATGAGAATACCCTGGTCTCTTCTGGATTCGACGGCGGGATCGCTGAATGCGCCCCAGATGGCGGCGCTGCCGGTGTCCATGAGCATGGAGCCGGGCAGGTCTCGCTGAACGGCCAGCATTCTGGTCATGTAGGGTGGGATGTCGGAATAGACGAGTTCTTTTATTAACCCGCCCTCTTCCAGAAAGTTTCTCCAGTGCTGGAAGCGGAACTTACGGTTGCTCATAACGGGGGAATGGCCGTGATCCTGCACAGCCACCGCAAACCGCGAAGGCAGCTCTACGTGGAACTGCGCCAGCGCGGAACGCATGGCATCCAGGTCCACGTCCTTCATTTCCACTTCCACCGCCCCGGAAGGGGCTTTTTCGGTGATGACCACGCCCTTTTCCCGCACCTCATCGAGGTTGTCATTGAGGGTTTTGGCGGCCAGCTCCGTGGCATGGACTGTGAGCCCCGCTTTGAGGTGGTTCTTTATGGCGCCGGAGCACGGCCCGCCCCCCATGAGGTTTCCGGTGAGGAATATGGGTTTTCCCTTCCCGGTGAGCTCGTCTATGCGTCTTCCCACGATGGTGGTCTGGGAGGGGAGCACCATCTTCACACAGTTTTCAATGGGAATCTCCGGGTCGTATAAGAGGACGTCCTGAGTGCCGGAGCCGATATCCATTGCCAGCACTCGTTTATCATCGCTGACAGTCTTTTTCGATGGCATGGTGCGATATCGCCTTATGCAAAAGTTTTAACGGAGTATTGGACTTACAGGGCGGCTTACCCCAAACGGCGGGCGGCTAGAAAAGCCCTTTCCCGATGCCGATATCCAGCATGATGACTATGCCCAATCCAACGCTTACCAGGCCGGCGCCGGTTCTGATCTTCTCGTTCAGGTTTTCGAATTTCTTTGCGGTTACTATAAAGGGGAGGCTGATGAGGGTGCTGATCAACATCATTCCGGTTATGGAGCCTATGCCGAAAGTAAGGATGTAGAACAAGCCGCTGGAAATTGAAGGCGCGGCGGTCAACACCAGAAGGATCAAAACCGCGCTCCCCGCCAGCCCATGAACCATTCCCACCAGGAGGGACCTGAATTCCGGTTTGATGAGATGTTGATGAGCGTGGGTTTTCTCTTCCTGGTGAGCGTGGAGGTGGAGGTGCGACCCTTTGCCGTGTGAATGGGAATGTATGTGAATCCGTTTGATGATGACGTCTTTAAGCACCATGACGCCCAGCAAGACGAGCATTGCGCCCACCACGAACTCCATGGAAAGCGCTAATTTGCTGGGGATGGTGAGTTTTAAGGTCAGTATGGCCAGACCCACGGCCAACAGGGTTGTGGTGTGGCCGATGCCCCAGAATATGCCCAGGAAGGAAGATTTTTTAAGATTGCGATTCTTGGTAACAAGGGTGGATACGGCCACCACGTGGTCGGCGTCGAAGGCGTGCTCTATGCCCAGCAGAAAACCGAGGGCCATCATGGTGACAATTTTCGGGTCCATCATTCCCCTGAGATGACTATTTTTTTTGAGTTAATGCTCTTGCAGTCTATTCCAAGGATATAATACAAATACCATCATATATGTACTGGTTACAAAATATTACGTCTCCAGTTTTCTACCACCTTTTGCATGGTATTGTCCACTCTATTGTTTGAGATTCAGACTCAGCGGACTGTGGCGTGAATCGGCAGGCGTTCTGTGTGCCGCGGTTCAGGGAAGCAGGTTGAGGCGTTCGATGGTATTGGCGAGGCCGGTGTTTTCGTTTACGTCGATTATTACGGCGCAGAACATGCCCTGTCCGCCGGCGCATTCGAACCTTTGGGGCACGTTGGTCAGGAATCTTTCCAGCACCTGTTCCTTTTTAATACCTATCACCGAATCTCGGGGTCCGGTCATGCCCACGTCGGTTATATAAGCCGTGCCTCCCGGGAGAATTCTTTCGTCCGCAGTCTGCACATGGGTATGCGTTCCCACAACGGCGCTGACTTTCCCGTCCAGGAACCAGCCCATGGCCATTTTTTCAGAGGTGGCTTCGGCGTGTAAATCCACGATTATTATGGGGGTCTGCTTTTTAAGGGCGGTGATTTCCCTGGTGGCCGTTTTGAAAGGACATTCGATGTTGCTGACGAATACCCTCCCTTCCAGGTTCAGTATGCCCACTTTCAAACCGTTGGTGGTGGTGAAGATTATCGAGCCTCTTCCCGGTGCTTCCTGAGGGTAGTTGGCGGGCCTGAGGAGACATTTTTCTTTCTCGATATAGTCTATAATCTCCTTGCGGTCCCAGATGTGGTTTCCAGAGGTGAGGACATCTATGGGCTGATCGAATAGCTCTTCTGCGATGTCGGGGGTAATGCCGAAACCTCCCGCTGCATTTTCCCCGTTGGCCAGGCATAAATCCACATGGTGTTCTTCTATGACTTTATATATAACTTCTTTGACGGTGCGTCTGCCCTTCTTTCCAATTATGTCCCCTATGAACAGGATTCGCAAAGCTTTTTCCCTTTCGGATTATTTAGCGAACTCCACAGCCCTTGTCTCCCTGATGATGGTTACTTTTATCTCTCCGGGGTAAGCCAGCTCTCCCTCAATCTTTTTGGCTATATCCTTGGCAAGGTAACCCACTTCGTGATCCTTTACCTGCTCGGGGACGACTATAACCCTTATCTCCCGTCCTGCTTGAATGGCGTAAGCCTTTTCCACTCCTTTGAAGGAGTCTGCAATCTTTTCCAGGTTCTGAAGGCGCTTGATGTAAGTTTCCAGCATCTCTCTTCTGGCGCCGGGCCTTGCTGCTGAGAGGGTATCCCCTGCCTGCAGCAGCACATCTATTACCGAGTTGGCCTCTACATCCTGATGGTGTGCAGCGATGGCATCGACTACTATTTTTGGTTCGTTGTAACGTTTGGCGAGTTCCACGCCTATCTGGGTGTGGCTTCCTTCGGTCTGGTGGTCCACAGCCTTTCCTATATCGTGAAGGAGACCGGCCCGTTTGGCCATCTGGGCATCCTCTCCCAGTTCAGCTGCGATGGCTCCGCATACGTATGCCACCTCCTTGGAATGAAAGAGGACGTTCTGTGAATAGCTGGAGCGGAATTTTAATTTACCCAGGAGTTTGATCAGTTCGGGATGCATGCCTTCCACGCCGGTCTCAAATGCGGCCTGTTCACCCTCTTCTTTAACGATGGTCGACATCTCTTTTTTTACTTTGTTCACCACGTCTTCGATGCGGCCGGGGTGTATCCTGCCGTCAGACATTAACTTCTCCAGTGCGCGGCGCGCTACTTCCCTCTTGAAGGGATCATAGGCTGAAAGGATTATGGCTTCGGGGGTGTCGTCGATGATGAGGTCTACCCCGGTGGCGATCTCCAGGGCCCTTATGTTTCTTCCTTCGCGTCCGATTATGCGCCCTTTCATCTCGTCGTTGGGCAGGTCGACGACTGAAACTGTTGTTTCGGCCACGTGCTCCGATGAGCATTTCTGGATGGCGCTGCTTATAATTTCCTGAGCTTTGTGTTGGGCGCTTTCCTTGATTTCTTCTTCTATTCTTTTCAGGCGGCTGCTGGCTTCGGCTTTGGCTTCGGATTCCAGGCGTGTCATCAGTTCCTCTTTAGCTTCCGTTACGGTCATCTGGGCTATCCTTTCCAGACGTTCCATTTCCTTGCCCAGAAGCTCGTTGTACCTGTTCTCGAGTTCCAGCAACTGATTTTGGCGTTGGGAAGCTTTTTCCTCTTTTCTGGCAATTTCTTTTTCCCGCTGATCGAGGAGGTCGGACTTTTTATCGAGGTTCTCTTCTCTGACGACTACTCGACGCTCCGTCTTATTGAGCTCTGTCCGTTTTTCCTTGAGTTCCTTCTCCACATCGGCTTTTTCTTTGTACAGTGCGTCTTTTGCTTCCAGGATGGTTTCTTTCTTTTTGGCCTGCGCTTCCTTTTCGGCCAGGGTGATTATACTCGCGGCCTGTTCTTCAGCGGAGGCTATCTTCCTCTCTGTTAATTTTTTCCGCAGCACGACTCCTATTAGAATTCCCACCACGAACGGTATAGCGTAAATAGCTATTCCCTTTAAATTCAGTAAAAGTTGCACAAGCTGTACGTCCACTTCATATTCTCCTATTCACGCTCCATCCCTGCCCCTATTCTTCAGCCTCTATCCTTCGGTTTAGAGCGAATAACCAGCCGTTTCGAATGTGCTGGGCTTCTGAAAGTGTTTACGATCAGTTGTCTCAATCCACAGAGCTAGAATATTTATTCGGTTCCCTTTTCCCCTATCCTGATTATTCCCTGTTCGGTGATGATGAAATCCATCGGTACGTCGTGACTGAAAGCAGGTAAATTGTCCATAACCTGAAACCGGAAGGCGAGCCCCACGCAGGAGGTGCCTTCTTTCTTTTGTGCCAGCATCTTATCGTAAAAGCCTTTGCCGAAACCCAGGCGATGGCCGCGGGTATCGAACGCCAATCCGGGCACGATTACAAGTTCAACTCTGTCCAGCGGTGTCGGCCTCAAATACTTCTTCCGGGGTTGGCGGATGGTATAAGGCCCGGGGACCAGCTCCGCATCCGGGTCCGTCAATTCCGAGAAAGACATAATACCATCCCTGGCGACTATATATGGAACCACTACTTTCTTGCCTATAGCCAGGGTCTCTTTCACCATCTCATCTGTTTGCACTTCGGTTTCCGTGGAGAGGTAAAAGGAGACCGTTCCGGCGCTGGAAAAAACTTCCAGGCTGAAAAGCCAGACCTTGATTTTACGGCTGTTACTTTCTGTTTCAACTTTTCCTTGAGAGTTGCGCAAGGCGAGCATTTTCTGACGGATGTTATCTTTCGCGGACACTTT
>JAUXIQ010000006.1 GCA_030620925.1 Nitrospinota bacterium | reverse complement strand
GGGGAGTGTCCCGTCTTCCATTTGCACCGTCTCGTAGGCGACAGCGATGACGTCCTTCTCAAGGAGTGCATCGGTAAGTTCCGGTGCGGGAGCCAGGTGCAGGAAGGTACACAGTATTTGGCCTTTCAGGAAAAGTGAATACTCCCGGGGAAGGGGCTCCTTCACTTTCACTATCATCTCCGCCTGCTCGAAGAGCTCAGCAGGAGATTTTATCGTTCGAGCCCCGGCGGAGATGAATTCTTCGTCTTCGATTCCGCTTCCCCGGCCCGCCTCTTCCTGTATTAGAACAGTATGGCCGCCCTTTACCAAATCAGCGACCCCGGCGGGTGTTATGCCCACCCGGTATTCGTCTTCCTTTATTTCTGTAGGGACACCGATGATCATCTTTGCAGGCACTCGCTTCCCTAAAAGACCGCATAACCCCTTTGGGTTTTTATCTTATCACTTCGGTAATCAAAGAAAAAGGGCAGATTGTTTAATCTGCCCCCATATTCATAACCTGTGCACTGCCTACTCTATCCCGAATCTTCTTCCTCTATCCGTTTCCTTGTGGCCTTCTCTTCTTTTTCCTGCTTCTTCTTTTCGAAGACCTCTGTATCCGTGAGCTCAATCAGAGCCATGGGCGCTGCATCACCTTTGCGGTGGCCCAGCTTCAATACCCTCGTATAACCGCCGTTCCTTTCCGCGAACCTAGGGCCCAGGTCCTGGAAGAGCTTTTGCACCATTTGTTTGTCGTTTATGTCCACGGCTACCAGCCTGCGCGCATGGAGGTCTCCCCTCTTGGCCAGGGTGATAATACGCTCGGCGAAGCTCTTCAACACCTTGGCTTTTGCCTCTGTTGTCTCTATGCGTTCGTGCCTGAAAAGCGAAACGGCCATGTTGCGCATCAAAGCTTTTCTATGGGATGCGTTTCTACCCAGTTTTTTCCCGCGTTTCATATGCCTCATTCTGATGGGACCTCTTCACAAACCGTGCGTTGCAGTAACAGGTGAACAATACTCTCTCAGTTGGCGGCCGGCTCCTCCTCCAGCTCGGGAAGTTCCATCTCCTCAAGATTCATCCCCAGGACCAGGTTCATCGCCGTCAGTATCTCTTTTATCTCATTGAGGGATTTCCTGCCGAAATTTCTTGTTTTAAGCATCTCCTGCTCGGTCTTCTGCACCAGGTCGTGGATGGTTTTTATATTGGCGTTCTTCAGACAATTGGCGGAGCGCACGGAAAGCTCCAGCTCCTCCACGCTCCTGGCCAGATTCTGCACCATCTTGATCTTATCTTCATCCACCTCATCCACTTCAGGCTCTTCTTTCTCCTCGAAGTTGATGAAAATCTGAAGGTGGTCCTTCAATATTTTCGCCGCCTGGGCGATGGCGTCTTCGGGGTTGATGCTGCCATCAGTATGGACTTCCAAAATGAGCTTATCATAGTCGGTGGAGAAGCCCACTCTGGTCTTTTCCACCACGAAATTTGCTTTGTTGACGGGGGCGAAGACTGCGTCGATAGGTATCATCTGGGTAGGCATGCCCTCTTCAATGTTATCTTCCGCCGGCACGTAGCCTCTGCCCGTCTTCACCACAAGCTCCATATTGAGCTTTCCGTCTTTGTTGAGGGTAGCGATTTGCAAATCAGGGTTCAGTATCTCCACGTCCGGGCCGGTCTCAATATCGGCGGCGGTTACAACTTTTTCTCCCTCTGAGTGGATGTACATGTTCACCGGCTGCTCAACATATTTACTCAACTTAAGTTCTTTGATATTCAGGATGATGTCCGAGACATCCTCAACGATACCGTGTATGCTGGAAAATTCATGATAGGCACCTTCTATTTGCACCGCCGTTACCGCCGCACCCTGAAGCGAGGAAAGCAACACCCTGCGAATAGAGTTGCCCATGGTAGTGCCGAAGCCGCGTTCCAAAGGCTCAGCGATAAACCTTCCATAGGTGGGAGTGAGAGTTTCCTTTTCACACTCCAGTTTTTTGGGCTTCTGAAATTCAGTTAAAACAGCTTCCATTTATTTCTTCCACCTCCGAAATCCGGATACCAAATTCGGTTGGCGAACTACTTACCGATGGCCGCCAACAGGCGGTGTGGATTACCTTGAATAATACTCGACTATCAGTTGTTCATTTATGGGTGAAGTGATATCCTCTCTGGTGGGCACGTCCATCACGGTGCCCTTCATGTTATCTTTATCCAGATCAAGCCATTGAGGAATACCTCTGTGCTCGACGGCCTCCAGTGAGTTCTTGATAGCTTCCAGCTTCTTGCTCTTTTCTTTTACAGCAACGACCTGGCCGGGCTTTACCTGAAAGGAAGGAATGTTCACCTTTCTGTCGTTCACCGTTATATGACCGTGGCGGACGATTTGTCTGGCCGAGCTCTTGGAAGAGGCGAACCCCAACCTCTGAACGACGCTATCGAGTCTCATCTCCAGCATCATCAGGAGGTTCTCTCCGGTTATCCCCTTCTTCTTGTCCGCCAGCTCAAAGTAGTTGCTGAATTGTCTCTCCAGCAGACCGTACGTGCGTCGGAGTTTCTGTTTCTCTCTGAGATGTATGCCGTATTCGGACTGCTTTACCCTGCGCCTGCGGCCATGTTCTCCTGGAGGATAGTTCCTCTTCTCCACCGCGCACTTGTCGCTCAGGCACCTCTCTCCCTTCAGGAAGAGCTTTTCCCCCTCCCGCCGGCAGAGCTTGCACACCGCATCGTTATACCTTGCCAAATTTTCCTCCCTCTAAAGGCCTATTATACTGCGCCCCCTGCTTCCCTACACTCTACGCCGCTTGGGGGGGCGGCATCCGTTGTGTGGAATGGGTGTAACGTCTCTGATCAGAGTCACTTCCAGGCCCACCGCTTTCAAAGACCTTATGGCAGCCTCTCTCCCCGCTCCAGGCCCTTTTACTCGCACCTCCACTTTATTGACTCCCATATCCATGGCGCGCTTGCCCGCTGTTTCGGCGGCCATCTGAGCGGCAAAGGGGGTGCTCTTCCGTGACCCCTTGAACCCCTGTTCTCCCGAGCTGGCCCAGGTGAGTACGTTTCCGGAGACATCCGTTACTGTGACGATAGTGTTATTGAAGGTGGATTGGATGTGAGCAACGCCTTCGCCTATGGCCCTTCTTTCCCTCTTCTTTCGTGAACCTTTCTGTTTTTTCGTTTTGGCCATTTCACCCCCTACTTTTTCGCCCGCATGCCGACTTTCCTACCGGGCCCCTTTTTGGTGCGGGCATTGGTTCTGGTCCTTTGTCCCCGTACGGGTAGAGACCGTCTGTGCCTTAACCCGCGATAACAACCTATATCCATAAGGCGTTTAATGTTAAAAGACACTTCTCTTCTGAGGTCGCCCTCTATCTTATAGCTTTGCTCTATTATTTCCCTCAGACGGATAATATCCTTTTCCGTGAGCTCTTTTACCCGCTGATTAGGGTCAATCTGGGCGTCCTGGATGATTTTCTTGGCTGACGTTCGTCCGATACCGTGTATGTACGTGAGGGCCACCTCCACCCGTTTATCGTTGGGAATATCAATACCGGCTATACGGGCCATAAACTGCTCCTCTCATTCTACGGTTTAAATCCGTTTTAACCTCTATTATACCGAAGAGGCCATACTCAGGTTTCTACCCCTGACGCTGCTTGTGCTTGGGGTTATCACAAATAACGCGCACCACGCCCTTGCGCCTTATGACTTTACATTTGTCGCACATGGGTTTTACCGAGGCTCTTACTTTCATCTTCATTTCTCCGGTAATAAAATCAGCCCCCACCTTCCCCCCCGCCCGCGCCGGAATATCTCTATCTCAACGGAAGGAGCTGTGTGCACTTATAGCGGTAGGTTATTCTCCCCCTGCTCAAGTCATAAGGGGAGAGCTCTACCTTTACTTTATCTCCGGGCAAAATCCTTATGAAATGCATTCGCATCTTGCCGGAGATATGGGCCAGCACCTTGTGCCCGTTCTCCAACTCCACTCTGAACATAGCGTTGGGAAGGGGCTCGACTACTGTTCCTACAACTTCTATGGCTTCTTCTTTGGGCATCTACATCCTTTTTCTCGCCTATCGGTCCGGGGCGCCCGAAAGGACATTGAGGGAATCGAACCTCCCATTTCAGGATTTCAGTTTGCTGAGAATACGCGGCCTGATTCCGTTGATGGCCACCGTATGCTCGCAGTGCGCTGAAAGAGAACCGTCAGCGGTAACCGCTGTCCAGTTATCTTCCTTCACTCTCACCGCGCTTTCGCCGACATTCACCATGGGCTCTATGGCCAGGACCATCCCCTCCTTGAGTCTGATCCCTCTACCCGATGGGCCGAAGTTGGGAACCTGGGGCTCTTCGTGAAGGTTCGCCCCTATGCCGTGCCCCACGAAATCGCGCACTACCGAATAACCCTGATCCTCTACAAAGCTCTGAATAGCATGGCCGATGTCTGAAAGATATTTTCCCTCCACTGCCTGCTCAATACCCAGGTAGAGGGCCTCCTCGGCAACCCTGATAAGCTCTTCGACTTCGGGCTTCACTTCCCCCACACCCGCGGTGAAAGCGGAATCTCCGTAGTAACCGTCTTTTAAGACGCCGACGTCTATACTAATCAAATCTCCCTTTTTCAGTTTTCTCTTGGAAGGGATGCCGTGCACCACCTCGCTGTTTATGGATGTACACAGTGCGCTGGGAAAGACAAGCCCCCCCTTCTTATAACCTTTGAAAGCTGGCTTGGCTCCGCCTTTAATAATTAAATCTTCGGCTATCCTATCCAGCTCCTTCGTGGTTATATCTTCCCGGATGTTCTTTTTGAGTTCTTCTAAGACCTCCGCAACCAACCTGCACGCGGTTGCTATCTTTTCAATCTCTTCCTGAGATTTGTATATTATCATGATCGTTTTTACCCTTCCAGTGCTTTCTCCACCCGTTTGAATATCTCTTCTATAGAGCCGACGCCGTCCACCGCCTCGAAAACCCCCGAACCCTTGTAGTAATCGATCAGGGGCTCGGTCTGTTTTCGGTAAACCTCCAACCGGTTGGGCACCGTCTCTTCGCTGTCGTCGTCTCTAGGTATGAGCTTCGTGCCGCACTCGTTGCAGACACCCTCCTTTCGGGGGGGATCAAAGTGAATGTGGTACCTAACACCGCATTCCGTGCACGTCCTCCGCCCGTTTAACCGGCGGATGAGCTCATCCCGTTCCACCTCGATGCTGATTACTCTGTCCACCTGCTCCCCCCTTTCACTCAAGGCGCTGGCGAAGGCCACCGCCTGGTTGACGGTGCGGGGGAAGCCGTCCATGATGTAACCGTTGCCGCTGTCATCCTCATCGAGCTGCTTAACGATGATGTCTATTATCAATTTATCGGGGACCAGCTCCCCTTTATCCATGTAAGATTTCGCCTGTTTGCCGAGCTCCGACTCTATTTTAACTTCTTCCCTCAGGATATCACCGGTGGATATCTGAGGCACATGATATTTCTCTGCTATCATCCCGGCCTGCGTACCCTTGCCGGCACCGGGAGGCCCCAACAAGATTACCCTCATACTAAATATATCCCCTTAATAAAAATGCCAACCTCACTCTTCATCAGACCGAATAATACCCCTGATTTTCATGCCTCTAAGCCCGCTCCGGCCCTCAACGCCTCCCCCGCAATCGTCCTTTTTTCATGAAGGGCTGGTAATGCCGCATGACCATATGCGATTCCACCTGCTGCACGGTATCCAGCCCCACGCCCACCACGATGAGCAGCGCCGTGCCTCCGAAATAGAAAGGCACGTTGAGGAACCTGATAAGCATATCGGGCATTATGGCCACCACCGAAAGATATATGGCGCCCACGAAAGTAAGCCGGGTCAACACGTTGTCTATATAGTCGGCAGTCCGTTTGCCGGGTCTTATGCCGGGCACAAAACCGCCGTATTTTCTCATATTATCAGCCACATCCACCGGATTGAAGATGATGGAGGTATAGAAATAGCAGAAAAAGAAGTTCAGCAGCACGAAGATGGACGAATATACCAGCGTCCCCGGAACAAGCTGCCCCGAAATGCCCCTGAGAAACGGGTAGGCTGTGAACTGGGCGATTGTGGCCGGAAACATAATGATGGATGAGGCGAAAATAGGGGGAATAACCCCCGCAGTGTTGACTTTCAGGGGCAAATAGGTGCTCTGCCCACCATACATCTTTCTCCCCACCACTCGTTTGGCGTACTGTATGGGTATTCTCCTGTGAGCAGTCTCTACGAACACTATGGCCGCAATCACCAGACCCATCATGGCTATCACGGCCACGGTGGTCATCAACTGCAATTCACCCACCTGCACCTGCCTGAAAGTGTTTATCAACGCCAGCGGCACCCTGGCCACTATACCGGCGAATATGATGAGGGATATCCCGTTCCCTATCCCCCTCTCGGTTATCTGCTCGCCCAACCACAGTATGAAGGCGGTGCCGGCGGTAAGGGTCAGCACGGTCAACAGCCGGAAGGGCCACCCGGGGGTGGTGACTATGATGTCCCCCAGCGGGCTCCTCAGCTGCTCCAGACCAAAGCTTATCCCTATACCCTGAATAGTGGCCAGAAGGACTGTGCCGTAGCGAGTATACTGGGTGATCTTCCTTCGGCCCAGCTCGCCTTCCTTCTTCAGTTTCTCCAACTGCGGAACGACCACCGTGAGGAGCTGAAGTATAATGGAGGCGCTTATGTAGGGCATTATGCCCAGTGAGAAGACGGTCATCCGACTCAGGGCGCCGCCTGAAAACATATCGAAAAAACCGAGTATGGTGCCCTGGTTGGCGGTGAAGAAAGCGCTTAAAGCCTCCCCGTTCACCCCCGGAACGGGAATATGCGTCCCCACCCTGTATACGGCCAGAATGGCCAGGGTGAATAAGACGCGCTTTTTAAGCTCGGGAATTTTAAATATATTCTGTAAGCTGCCAACCAATTCTATATCACCACTGTTTTGCCGCCGGCAGCTTCAATCTTCTGCGCAGCGCTTTTGCTGAATTTGGTCGCATGCACCGTCAGGGGCACCTTGACCTCCCCCACTCCCAGCACTTTTACACCGTCCAGGAGCTTATTAATCTTGCCCTTTTCCTCAAGAAGCTCCGGTGTTATGATCGCCCCTTCTTCGAAATCCTGAAGGTCCCTCAAATTGACTATGGCGTATTCTTTCCTGAATATATTTGTGAATCCTCGTTTGGGGACCCTCCGCTGCAGGGGCATCTGGCCGCCTTCAAACCAGGGCCGCGCCCCCGAACCGGAACGAGCATTCTGCCCCTTGTGGCCCCTGCAGGCGGTTTTACCGTGCCCGGAGCCGGGGCCTCTCCCCACCCGTTTCCTGCGTTTCTTAGCCCCCGGCGGGGCTTTCAACTCTCCCAATCTCATTGGTAGCTTCCTCTATCGGGGCTAAATTTCCTTGAATTCCACCAGGTGCACGACTTTATTTACCATTCCTCTTATCTCAGGTGTATCGGGCCGCACCACTGTCTTATTAAGCCTGGTCAGGCCCAGCCCTACGAGCACTTTCTTATGCTTTTTCGGCTTGCCTATACCGCTTTTCTTCAGAGTTATCTCCAGCTTGCCGGACATGAGTAATCCCTCAGACCATTTGCGATTTATGAGGTAGAGACTATCCTGAGACCCACATGCTCACACATTGGGTACACCATGTAAAAAAACGACCGCCGATCCAGGGCAGGGCCGTTCTTCCCGCCTTCCCTAATCGGCAACCGGCTCTTCCTTCCCTCTCATTCTAAACACCTGTGCCGGACTCCTCAGCTCTCTCAAGCCCTGCATAGTGGCCTTGACGGAGTTTTGAGGATTCTTTGAACCGACGGACTTGGTTAGTATGTCCTTGATTCCGACCACTTCGAGAACGGCTCGTACTCCTCCCCCTGCTATGATTCCGGTACCCTTGGAAGCGGGTTTCATGAGCACTCTGCCCGCACCGAATTTCCCCCATATCTGGTGAGGGATGGTAGTATCGCTGAGCGGGACTTCTATCATGCTCTTCTTGGCCTTCTCAATGCCCTTTCTTATGGCTTCAGGGACTTCGTTGGCCTTTCCCAACCCCATCCCGACCTTCCCGGCACCATCTCCCACAACCACCAGGGCGCTGAAGCTGAACCGCCTGCCCCCTTTGACCACCTTGGCCACCCTGTTGATGTGCACTACCCTGTCCAGCAGTTCCTTTTCGCCGCTCTCTTCTTCCTTCCTGATAGCTTTCTTTTCCATATATTTTTTCGCCCCTAAAACTGCAATCCCTTCTCCCTTACGGCATCAGCCAAAGCACGAATCCGGCCGTGATAGCGATACCCGTTTTTATCAAATACCACGCTCTGGATGCCCTTCTCCAGTGCCACATCCGCCAAAATCCGGCCTACCGCCTTGGCGGCTTCTTTGTTAGAGCCCGCGGATAGCTTCATCTTCTTATAATCGGGGCTCAACGTAGAAGCGGAGGCCAGAGTTACCCCTTGTGCGTCATCGATAAGCTGGGCGTATATGTGCTTCAGGCTCCGGTATACGCAAAGCCGCGGTTTCTGGGAAGTACCTGAAACCTTTTTCCTGACCCGTCTGTGCCTGGCCAGTCTGGCCAGACGCTTGGCTTTTATCTTGTCCACCTCAATGAACCTCCAGGCATATTACTCGCTTATTCAGTATATGATTACGAAAAAAAGCAGAAAAATCGCTCTGTATGCCCTCCCGGAGCCGGGCCCACAGCCCTAAGCCGAGGCCTTTCCGGCTTTCCTGCGCACTCTCTCTCCCTTATACATCACGCCTTTACTCTTGTAAGGCTCCGGCTTTCTGAAGCTGCGTATATCGGCGGCGGCCTGGCCCACCTTCTGCTTGTCCATGCCTTTAACCACCAACTCGGCGCGGCCGCTCACCTCTATCTCAACCCCTTCCGGGGGTTCATAATTGATAGGATGTGAATAGCCGAGAGTCAGCACCAGGGTTCTCCCCTGCATCAGGGCGCGATACCCCACCCCGTTTATCTCCAGCCTCTTCTCAAAGCCTTCAGTAACCCCCACCACCATGTTGGAGAGCAGCGTTCGAGTGAGGCCGTGAATCCCCGCGGCACGTCGACTGGATGACTGTTTGACGACAACCAGTATGTTCTCCTTCTGATCCAGGCTCACTTCGGCGGGCAGGTTATGCGTGAGCACCCCCTTGGGGCCTTTGACCTCCACGCTCTGCCGCTCTATCTTCACCTCGACGTCTTTAGGCAATTCTATGGGTTTGTTTCCCACCCGAGACATATCCGGATTCCTTATGGTATCAGTTTAATAGGGCCCTATTACACAATCTTACAGGGTCGGGAACGGCGCGACCGTCTACCATACGTAGCAGAGCACCTCCCCGCCCACGCTCTTCTCCCTGCTCTCTTGATCGGTCAAAACCCCCTTTGAAGTGGAAAGGATGGCGATTCCCAGCCCGTTCAAAACATGGGGTGTTTTATCCTTGCCGACGTATACGCGCAGGCCCGGCTTGCTCACCCTTCTTAAGCCTTTTATGACCGAGGTATCATCATCCAGGTATCTCAGCTTTATCATTATGTTTTTATGGTCCAGCTCTGAGGTAACAACCTCGCAGCCTTCTATGTACCCCTCGGCCCTTAATATTTCGGCCATCTCCTTTTTCAACCCGGAGAAGGGGATTTCCAAGCTGTCGTGCTTGGCCAGTAAAGCGTT
Organism: Nitrospinota bacterium; assembly: GCA_030620925.1. GTDB lineage: Bacteria > JAUXIQ01 > JAUXIQ01 > JAUXIQ01 > JAUXIQ01 > JAUXIQ01. Next base: position 7,683 of record JAUXIQ010000006.1, on the reverse strand, counting down.
GCGTATCCGGGTGAGCATATCCGCTATGGGGTCCGTCATTACCATACTTCTCTCCTGTAGTTACACAAGATTCTTCCCCCGCCTATATCCGGGCACAAATCCTGAAAGGGGGAGAGCTTCAATTCCGAAATTTTCACCAGCTCGCTTTTATGACTCCCGGTATCTCTCCCCTGAGAGCCAGGGTGCGGAAACATATCCTGCACATCTTAAACTTTCTCATATATGCTCTGGACCTCCCGCACAGGGGACATCGGTGGTAGTTCCTCACTGCGAACCTGGGTTCTCTCTTGGCTTTTGCTATGAGCGCCTTCTTCGCCACGTGATCCCTTTCCAGATTAGTTGCTATGCCCTGAACGGCATCCCAAGCTGCGTCAAAAGCTCTTTGCACTCTTCATCCGTCCCGGCGGTGGTGACGATGACCACCCCCATACCCATCAACTTCTCCACTTCCTCCAGGTCTACCTCGGGGAAGATAATTTGCTCGATTATGCCCAGGGTGTAGTTCCCCCGGCCATCGAAACCCTTATCGGAAACGCCTTTGAAATCTCGCACACGGGGCAACGCCACGTTCACCAGCCTGTCGAAAAACTCGAACATGCGTTCCTTGCGAAGCGTTACCTTACACCCGATGGGCATACCCTGTCTCAATTTGAATCCGGCTATCGATCGCTTGGCCCTGGTCACTATGGGCTTCTGCCCGGTTATGAGGGACAGCTCCTTAACGCCCGACTCCAGTAACTTGGCGTTGGTTATAGCCTCGCCCAGGCCCATGTTCACCACGATCTTTTCCAGTTTGGGCGCCTGCATGGGATTCCCGTAACTGAACCTTTTGATGAGCTGTGGTGCGACCGTTTCCTTATATAACTCTTTTAATCTGGCCATTATCCATTCCGTATAGCTCTAGTCGATTAATTCACCGCATGATTTGCAATAACGGGCCCCCTTGCCGTCCTGCAGACGCATGTGGCCCACCCTTACCGGACTGTTGCACTTGTCGCATACAACCATCAGATTGGATATATGCAGAGGCCCCTCTTTTTCTATTATTCCGCCCTGCTGGGTTTGCTGGCCGGGGCGGGTATGTCTTTTCACGATGTTAACTTTTTCTACGATGGCCTGATTCTTGGGGGCCAGAAGCTTCATTATCTTGCCCCTCTTCCCCTTCTCCTTTCCGGCCATCACCTCCACCATGTCTTCTTTCTTGATGTGGAGCTTAGATTTGGAACCCATCTCTACAACACCTCCGGAGCCAGGGAAACTATCCTCATAAAATTCTTATTCCGCAACTCTCTGGAAACGGGTCCGAAAACGCGTGTGCCCACCGGCTCTCCCTGTTCGTTGATGATCACCGCTGCATTCTGATCGAACCTTATGTACGTGCCGTCGGGGCGGCGGGTCTCCTTTTTGATGCGCACCACAACCGCCTTCCTGACCTCCCCCTTCTTGATTGCGGCGTTGGGGATGGCCTCCTTGACGCTGACCACTATGATGTCTCCCAGGCCGGCGTAGCGCTTTTTGCTGCCCCCCAGGACGCGGATACATTTAACCCGCTTGGCACCCGAGTTATCCGCTATTTCCAGAACACTTTCCTGTTGAATCATCGATTATATCCTTTGCCTGACTCCCGCTACTACTCTCCGTCCAGGTTCTCGGTATCCAGCTCTTCTCCAATCACGGCGACCTCCGGCCGCTCTAAAATCTCCACCACCCTCCATCTCTTATCCTTGCTCAAAGGACGGGTCTCCACTATGCGCACCCTGTCCCCTGTTCGGCAACCATTTTGAGAGTCGTGGGCTTTGTACTTTTTGGACCGTCTCACAACCCTTTTATAAACCGGGTGTTGGAACATTCGCTCCACCTTGACTACCACGGTCTTATCCATCTTATCGCTTACCACAAAGCCTTCTCTAGTCTTTTGCCTGTAATTTTCAGACATCTCGTCTTTTCCCAGTAAAGTATGAACTTAACTCAACGGACTCAGTTTCCGGAACTCGAAGACCGCCTTTCCCTCAGTATAGTCTTAATTCTGGCGATATCTTTCTTCACCACCCGCACGCGCATGGGGTTCTCAATCTGCGCCGTGGCCAGTTGAAACCTCAGGTTGAACAGCTCCCTGCGCATCTCTACTTCCTTTTCCTGAAGCTCCTCGTCGGTAGCTTCCCGCAACTCTTCAGCCTTCACCAGTCTTTCCCTCCTTAATCTCTGGACACGAACCTGGTGGCCAAGGGAAGCTTGTGGGAGGCAAGCCTCATGGCCTCCCGGGCCACGCCTTCATTTACGCCGCTCATCTCGTACAGCATGGTCCCCGGTTTAACTACGGCCACCCATATTTCAGGAGTACCTTTCCCCTTGCCCATTCTCGTCTCAGCAGGCTTCTGGGTGATGGGTTTATCGGGAAAGATGCGAATCCATACCTTGGCGCCTCTCTTGACGTGCCTGGTAATGGCAACACGCGCGGACTCTATCTGCCGCGCCGTCAACCGCCCGGGTTCCAGCGACTGCAGCCCGTAACTCCCGAAGTTTATCTTGTTGCCCCTGCTGGCGGTGCCTCCGTTGCGCCCTTTCTGCATCTTGCGGTGTTTAACTTTTTTGGGTGATAACATCGCTCTCTACCTCAATGAGGAATATCCTATGCCCGTTCTTCAGCTTTAGGACTTCCCGCCTGTGCCTTCAATATCTCGCCCTTGAAAATCCAGACCTTTACCCCAATAATTCCATAAGTGGTCCTGGCCTCTGCCATACCATAGTCTATATCCGCCCGAAGAGTATGGAGCGGAACGCGCCCCTCGCGATACCATTCCCGGCGGGCCATCTCGGCCCCCCCCAACCTTCCCGCACAGGCTATACGGATACCCTTGGCTCCGAACCTGAGGGCGGTGGTTACGCTCCTCTTCATGGCCCGCCTGAAGGAGACCCTGCGCTCCAACTGGAGGGCTATGTTTTCGGCCACCAACTGGGCGTCTATCTCGGCATTGCGCACTTCTTTTATGTTTATAAAAACCTGTTTCCCGGTCATCTTTTCCAGCTCTGCTTTGAGCTTGTCCACCTCGGAGCCTTTTTTGCCGATGACTATGCCCGGCCGCGCGGTATAAATGTTAACCCGGGCCAGTTTCGACGTGCGCTCTATCTCCACCTTGGAAATCCCGGCCGCAGCCATTCGTCCTTTGACGTACTTTCTTATGCTCAGGTCTTCGTGCAACAGGTCACCATATTCCCTGCCGGCGAACCAAGTGGAGTTCCAGCTTTTGTTTATCCCCAACCGAAACCCTGTGGGGTGAACTTTCTGTCCCAAAACCTCACCTCCTGATAAATGTGTCCGACTCCATCCTCTTAATCGCTCAAGACCATCGTAATGTGGCTGGTCCTCTTGCGGATCATGGTGGCCCTGCCTCTTGCTCTGGGCCGGAAGCGCTTCAAAGTGGGCCCCTGGTTAACCTGGACCTCGCTTACTCGCAGTGCGTCGGGATCGTCGGCTTCTCCCTTCTCCTGGCCGTTGGCGATGGCGGAGCGGAGCAGCTTCTCCATTACACGGGCCCCGTCCTTGGGAGTGAGGGCGAGTATGGCAAGCGCTTCGTCAACATTTTTCCCCCTGATAAGGTCCCCTATCAGGCGCGCTTTGCGGGGTGAAATCCTTTCATACATCAAAACTGCTCTGGCTCCCATCTCTTCTCCCTCATGCCCCTGTCCCGGCTCACGGGCTGGGTACGGATTAAACCGTTCCTCTCAACATTTCAACTATTTCAGCCGTGTTACCCTTTTAGAATGGCCGCTATGAGACCGAAAAGTTCTGGTTGGAGCGAACTCTCCCAGTTTATGTCCCACCATATTTTCGGAAACGTAGACGGGGATGAATCTCTTCCCGTTATGTATGGCGATGGTGTGGCCCACAAATTCAGGAATAACGGTGGAGCGGCGCGACCAGGTCTTAACCACTTTCCTCTCTCCCGTGCTGGTCATCTGCTCTATTCTGTTAAGCAACTTCTCTTCTATGTATGGACCTTTCTTGACGGAACGGCTCATGCCTTGACCCCCTAACTCTTACCTCTCGGCCTCACTATGTATTTGTCGGAAAGCTTCTTCTTGCGTGTCTTGTAACCCTTGGTGGGAACACCCCAGGGCGTTACCGGGTGTCTGCCGCCGGAGGTTTTTCCTTCACCACCCCCATGGGGGTGGTCCACCGGGTTCATGGCTACACCCCGCACTTTGGGGCGCCTGCCCAACCATCTGGCCCGTCCGGCTTTCCCCAGGGATATATTCTCATTCTCGGGGAAACTCACCTGACCGACGGTAGCCCGGCACTCCATGTGCACGCTCCTCACCTCTCCGGAAGTGAGTCTGAGCTGCACGTAGTTACCTTCTTTGGCCATTAGCTGAACGTAGACTCCTGCGCTCCGGGCCATCTGCCCCCCTTTGCCCTGCTTCAGCTCCACGTTGTGCACCAGGGTGCCCAGTGGTATGTTCTTAAGCGGCATAGCGCAACCCGGCTTGACGTCCGTCCGCTCTCCGGAGTAGACCGTATCTCCGACATTAAGCTGCTGAGGAGCGATGATATACCTTTTTTCTCCGTCGACGTATTGAAGAAGGGCGATGCGGGCGCTGCGATTGGGATCGTATTCTATCGACAACACCTTTGCGGGGATATCATCCTTGTTACGCTTGAAATCGATTATCCTGTATCTCCGTTTGTGGCCCCCGCCCCTGTGCCGCGCGGTTACCCTGCCTTTAGAGTTCCTGCCCCCCGATTTTTTGATGGGCGCCAGCAGGCTCTTCTCCGGCCTGGAGGCAGTGATATCATCATTAGTGGCCACGCTGGCAAACCGCCTCCCGGGGGAAGTAGGTTTAAAATTCTTAACAGGCATTATTGTCTTTCCCTCTCGCTATCCAACAGCTAATCATCGTTAATTAAATAAGCTCGGCTCGACTCTGAGGTCTTCCTTAACGCATCCCTTCGAAGAAATCGACGCGATCACCCTCTTGAAGGGTGACCACTGCCTTCTTCCAGTCCCTCTGCTTGCCCATTTTAAACCGGAACCGTTTATACTTACCCTCGAACCTTGCAGTGTTCACCTTGATCACGCGAACACCGAAAAGCTCCTCCACGGCCCTTTTGATCTCCGTCTTGTTGGCCTTTATATCCACTTCCAGGGTGACTTTGTTCTCGGTCTCGTTGCTCTCGATGCTCTTTTCGGTCACTATGGGCTTTCTGAGAATTCCGTATACGTTGCGCATTTATGATAAAACCTCTTCCAAACCGGGGATAATATCCCTGCTCACGATTATTTTTTGGTGATATACCAGATCGTAAACGTTTAAACCTTTTATCTGCAAAGTTTTTACGCCGGGGATGTTGCGCACCGAGAGCTGCAAATTACGGTTTTCACCATCCAAAAGCACCAAGGTGCTGCCATCTATACCCAGGTTGCGCATGAGTTCATTGAAAAGCTTGGTCTTGGGTTCACTCATCTCCAGCGAGTCGATGACGATAACCTCATTATTCTTAACTTTTTCCGCTACGGCAGCCCGGAGCGCCTGTTTCCGAACTTTCCTGGGCAGCTTGTAGCTGTAATCCCTCGGTGCGGGCCCGAAAGTAATTCCTCCCCCTCGCCAGATAGGGGACCTCCTGCTGCCCGCCCTCGCTCTCCCCGTCCCTTTTTGACGCCACGGCTTGGCGGTGCTGTACGAAATCGCAGCCCTGGTCTTGGTAGAGGCGGTGCCCCTTCTCCGGTTGGCAAGCTGCATTACGACCACATCGTGAATCAGATGTTCTTTTCCTTCGCCCCCGAAGGCGTCGTCGTTCAAGGGGATGGTCCCCACAATATCACCCGATTGATTTCTCACCTGAACTTCCGGCATCGACTTATTCCTTTACGGCTTCCTGTTCGCCCTTTTTCACGCTTTTCCTTATCAATAAGAGACCTCCGCGGGCCCCTGGCACTGCACCCCTGATGAGCATCAGATCCTGCTCGCCAATGAGATGGACCACTTCGAGGTTCTGTGTCGTGGTTCTCACCCCACCCATTCTACCCGGGAGTTTCTTCCCTTTGAACACTTTCCCAGGGTAAGCGGCGGCCCCGATGGAGCCCGGCCCCCTGAAAGTTTCATGGGTGCCGTGAGTCTTCTTCGACCCGCGGAAACCATGCCGCTTCATCACTCCGGCGAATCCCTTGCCTTTTGAGACGCCGGTCACGTCTACGAAATCTCCGGGCCGGAAGACCTCTTCCGCTTTTATCACCTGCCCTTCCTCGTACCGGTCAATATCGTCGACGCGCATCTCTCTCAGATATCGGGTAGGAGGCACCCCGGCCTTACCGAAATGGCCGCTCCTGGGCTTGTTGACGTTTTTAGATTTTTCCTTCTCCTGGAAGCCCAGTTGAAGGGCCCCGTATCCGTCCCGCTCCAACGTCTTCTTCTGCACTACAGAGCAAGGACCCACCCTCGTCACGGTGACGGGGACGACTTCACCGTCCTCAGAAAAAATCTGCATCATTCCCAATTTTTCAGCCAGCAAACCATCCAACATGATTAAACCTCTGGGCTATACCTCGCTGTCAGGGCCTATGGACCCTCCATTACAGTTTTATCTCTATGTCCACTCCCGCTGAAAGGTCCAGCTTCATGAGAGCGTCTACGGTGTCTGAAGTGGGTTCAAGTATGTCCAGCAGCCGTTTGTGCGTTCTAATCTCGAACTGTTCTCTGGACTTCTTGTCCACGTGCGGGGAGCGCAAGACGGTATACCGGTTCTTGGTCGTGGGCAGCGGTATAGGGCCCACCACTTTCGCTCCGGTGCGCACCGCGGTATCCACGATTTCTTCCACGGACTGGTCCAGAATCCTGTGGTCATACGCCTTGAGTTTTATCCTTATCTTTTCATTCACCTGTCACTCCCCTGATAATCTCATGAAACAAAAGCTGACCTCAAACGAAATCCGATTTATGCGCGCCCCTCGGGCTGGGGGTTACTCGATTATCTCGCTTATGACCCCCGCACCGACCGTGCGGCCGCCTTCTCGTATGGCGAAGCGAAGACCTTCCTCCATGGCGATGGGCGTTATCAGCGATACCTCGAGGTTCACGCTGTCCCCGGGCATCACCATCTCCACACCCTCCGGAAGCTGCGACTCGCCAGTAACGTCCGTGGTGCGAAAATAAAACTGAGGCCGATATCCTTTGAAAAAGGGCGTGTGCCGACCACCCTCTTCCTTGGTCAATACATACGTCTCGGCCCGAAACTTAGTGTGTGGCGTTATGCTCCCGGGCTTCGCCAACACCTGACCCCGCTCTATCTCATCCTTCTTTACGCCGCGGAGAAGTACTCCTATATTGTCGCCCGCCTCTCCGCTGTCCAGCGTCTTGCGGAACATCTCCACACCCGTGGCCACCGTCTTCGTCGTCTCGCCGAAACCTACTATCTCAACCTCATCACTTATGTTTACCTGACCCCGCTCCACACGGCCCGTGGCCACCGTGCCACGGCCGGATATGCTGAACACATCCTCCACAGGCATCAGAAAAGGCTTGTCTATATCACGCTCTGGTAAAGGTATATACTCATCCACCGCCGCCATCAATTCATACACCAGATTGCACTTATCGCAGTCTTCCTTGGAGCAGCCGCAGTTCAACGCCTCTAATGCGCTACCCTTTACTACGGGTATATCATCGCCGGGAAAATCGTAAAGACTC
>JAUXIQ010000266.1 GCA_030620925.1 Nitrospinota bacterium | reverse complement strand
CGGGGCAAAGGGGATAGGGGAATCGGTCATGGTGGCCGTGGCGCCTGCCATCGGAAACGCCATATACGACGCAGTAGGGGTTAGGTTAACGGAGCTGCCCATAACCCCGGAGAAGGTCTTGAAAGCGCTGAGCGAGAAAGAATGAACCCCGCGACTCGGGGGTCGAGTCAGCTCTAATTTCTGAGAAGGGATGTCTCTCGATGCCGGTTATCGAAGAAAGCTTCACGGTGAAAGCGCCCGTGCAGAGGGTTTGGGACTTCCTGATGGATTTGCAGGCCATGGGGTCCTGTGTTCCCGGCTGCGAGGCGGTGAACACCATCGATGAGGATACCTTCGAGGTCACCCTCAAAGCTAAATTGGGTTTTATAACCGCCAAGCCCACCCTGAGGATTACCGTCTACGAAAAGAAGCCCCCCTATCATCTGAAATCCTCGGCCAGGGGGAAGGACAGCGACCGCGCCTCGACGTTCGACCTCAAGAACTCGCTGGACCTGAAATCCCTGTCGGAAGGTGAGACCGAGGTGGGTTTTCGGTCTGAGATAAACATAGTAGGGAAGTTGGCAAAATTCGGGTTCGCCATCTTCAAGGAAAAATTCAAGCAACAGAACAAGGAGTTTACCGCCAGGCTCAAATCGCGGTTGGAGAACGGGAGCACTGGATCAGCCTGAAAAGGAAAGGGAGCTCAACATGGAATATGCCAGACCGGCAACGGTTGAGGAAGCCTGCTCGCTCCTGGCCCTGCACGGAGAGGGGGCCAGGGTTATCGCCGGTGGTGTGGCATTGTCAATTCTTTTGAAACAGAGGCTGGTCGAGCCTGACATCCTTGTGGATATCGAGGGAATCCATTCCCTGAGATATATCTCTGATGATGCGAATGAGCTCCGGATCGGCGCATTATGCAAGCACCGGGAATTTGAGAAAAACCCTCTCGTAAGGGATAAATTCCCCTGGCTCAGCCGGGCGGCGGAGCGCATCGGATGCGTCCAGGTGAGAAACGCGGGCACCGTGGGAGGCAGCCTCTGCCACGCTGATCCGGCCTCCGACCTGGCTCCACCGCTTATAGCAGCGGGGGCGGAGGCGACTCTCCGCAATTCGCAGGGCGAAAGGAAAGTGCTTCTGGAGAATTTCTTCATCGACTATTACCAGACGAGCCTGAGCGAGGACGAGATATTAACCGAAATCCGACTGCCCCGGCTATCCGCCCGCACCGGGGTGAGCTATGAGAAATACGCCATGCGAGAAGGTGATATGGCCACAATCGGGGCCGCGGCGCTGGTGACCCTGGATGATGACAAACAGAGATGTATCGAGGCCGGAATCGTCCTGGGCGCAGTGGGGCCGACACCTATCAGAGTGAAGGAGGCTGAGGAGGCCCTTCGGGGCCGTGCAGTGAATGAAAGCTCTCTACGTAAAGCCGCCGCTGCGGCCATGGAAGCCTCCAGTCCGCTGTCCGACTCCAGCGGCTCGGAACAGTATAAACGTGAGATGGTGGGCGTCATGACCAGACGGGCCGTCTCCAGGGCGCTGCAAGCGGCGTCATAACGGATGGTGGTGAGGATGACTGAGCTGAAAGTGGTGGGAGAAAAGCTCCCCAGGGTGGACGCCAGGGAAAAGGTCATGGGCAAGGCCGTGTATGTGGATGACGTCCAGTTGCCGGGCGTGCTGCGGGGTAAAATTCTTCACAGTCCTTACCCCCATGCCGGAATAGCCTGGATAGACACATCTCCGGCTGAACGGCTTCCCGGCGTGCGCGCGGTAATAACGGCAAAAGATGTGCCCGACGCCAGACACGGCGCCTGCTACCTGGACCAGCCCATGCTGGCCCGGGAGAAGGTGCGCTACGTCGGGGATTACGTGGCGGCTGTGGCGGCCGATGATGAGGAAACCGCGCTCGAAGCCTGCAACCTCATCGAAGTCGAGTATGAGGAACTCCCTACCCTTTTCGACCCCGTGGAGGCCATGGCCTCCGAAGCGCCTCTGATACATGAGCACCTGGCGGAATATGGTCTGCTACAGCCCCTGGCCCGCTGCGTGGAAAATTCGAATATCCATAACCACTTTCAACTGCGCAAAGGGGACGTGGAGAAGGCGCTCGGGGAGGCAGACATTGTGGTGGAGAACCGCTTCTCCGCACCCATGATACAGAACGGCTACCTGGAGCCCTTCGGGGTGGTTGCCGACATAGACGGGCAGGGAAACCTCACCTGCTGGGTGAGCACCCAGGGCATAAGGTGGATGCAGCGTAGCCTCCAGGATCTGACCGGGATCGATCGCAACAAAATCCGCATCATCGTCCCCTACGTGGGAGGTGGGTTCGGGGGCAAGGGCGATATAAGCGCAGCCGCCATCTGCACGGTACTGGCCATGAAGGCGGGACGGCCGGTCAAGATCGTCTTTACCCGTGAAGAGATATTCCTTTCCGGCAACAACCGTGTTCCGGTTATCACCCACCTCAAGGACGGCGTGAAGAAGGACGGCTCCCTTTTGGCCCGGGAGGTGAAAGTTATCATGGATTCCGGCGCATACTCGGGCATGACCTCCATGATCGTTACCAACGCCGGTTTCGGAGGCTCCGGGCCCTATGACATCCCCAACGTAAAGATAGACTCTTACGGAGTCTACACCAACAATGTGCCGGGCAGCGCGTTTCGCGGCTTCGGGACCCCGGAGATAGAATGGGCCATCGAATCGCAGATGGACATCATAGCCGAAAAGCTGGGGATGGACCGCATCGCCATCCGCCTTAAGAACATCTATCGCAACGGGGCCATCTCCGCCACCGGCGAGAAGCTTCAGAGCGTGGGTCTCGAAGAGACCATCATGAAGGCCACGCAGGCCGCGGAGTTCAACCAGCCCCCCCTGCCGCCCGCCGGAGGAAAGGGCATGGCTTCGGCGCACAAATACAGCATGGCCCCGGGCGCGGCGTGCGCCTACGTGGAAGTGAAGATCGACGGCTCTCTGGAGCTGCGTCAGGCGGTGGTGGAGCTGGGGCAGGGGTCTAACACGGTGCTGGCCCAGATGGTGGCCGAGGAGTTTAAGGTGCCCCTGGAAAAGATCACCGTGGCCCTCAACGACACGGCCACCACCCCCTTCGATCTCATGACCGGTTCCAGCCGGGCCACCTACAACATGGGCAACGCCGTCAGGCTCGCCTGCGAGGACGCCAGGAGACAGGTCCGCGAGCGAGGGGCGGAAATCCTGGAAGCCGACCCGGACGACCTGATAGTGGAAAACGGGATGGTCTACGTAAAAGGAGTGCCCGAAAAATCGATCCCCTTCAGAAAACTTTTCGTCCATGGCGGCTACCCGCTCCTCATCGGAAGCGGGATTTTCAACCAGAAGTCAAAGACCGTCGACCTGGAGACAGGCCAGTCGGAGCGTCCCTGCGCATTCTGGATGTATTCCACCCAGTGCGCCGAAGTGGAGGTGGATGAAGAGACCGGACAGGTCAGAGTTGTGGGGTTCACCGCCGCTCACGACGTGGGCAAGGCCATCAACCCCGACTTGGTAGTGGGGCAGATCGTAGGCGGTGTGGTGCAGGGGCAGGGAATCGCTCTCATGGAAAAAGTAGAGATGGAAAACGGCAGGATACTCAACTCAAACTTCCTGGATTACAAAATGGGTACCGTTCATGAAACACCCGGCCATATAATCCCTATCATCGTTGAGGAAGCCCACCAGGAAGGCCCTTACGGGGCGAAGGGGATCGGTGAAGGCGTCCTCGCCCCTACCGCAGCGGCTCTGAGCAACGCCATCTATGATGCCGTTGGGGTCAGGATTCACGATTTGCCTCTCACTCCTGAAAAGATATACTTTGCCCTCAAAAAACGGTAGCCTCCCCGGACGATCCTGCGCCACGCGGAACAGAATTATCTCTACAACATCTCTATCCTGTCATTCTGAGCGAAGCGAAGAATCTCGCCTACCCTTGCAAACCCGTTTTCTTTTGCTCTTTTCAAATCCCCCCTCCCCTTTTTCCCCTCCATGCTTGCCCCGTGGCAGGCGGGGTCAAGGGAGG
>JAUXIQ010000416.1 GCA_030620925.1 Nitrospinota bacterium | reverse complement strand
TACCGGCATACTCTTTTCTAACAAGGAGCACCTTTCCACGGCGGCCTGTCTCGATGTCCGAGAAGCACTGCAGCTAACCTATTTGCCTTTGAAGTCGGGTTGTCTTTTTTCGGCGAAGGCTTTTTTCCCTTCGACAATATCCTCGGTGAGGTTGGACATGAAGGTGGCGTATGCCTGGTATTGATACCCCTCATACAGACCGACGCCCAGGGACTGGTTGATAGCCCTCTTGGTGTAGCCCAGGGCTTTGGTGGCGGCTTTGGCCATCTTGGCGGCAAGCTCGTTTACGGCTTCATCGAGCTTATCGGGCGGAACCACCCTGGTCAACATACCCATACTCTCCGCCTCCTGCGCCGAGATGGGTTCGCCGGTGAACAGCATCTCCGTCGCCCGGCCCAGGCCGATGTAGCGGGGCAGGAGCACCACGCCGGAGCTGATTCCCCTCAGGACGTAAGGCTCGGCGAAGGTGGCCGTCTCCACGGCGATGCGGAAATCGCAGGCCAGGCACATCTCGCAGCCCGCGCCGTGGGCGGGCCCGTTGATCCTGGCGATGACCGGTTTCTCCAGGTCGCGGATGGCCATAATCGCCCGCGGATAGCCCTCGGTGCGCTGTTTGTAACCGTCCTCGGGGATGGGCGCCACTGGCGGCTCGTCGGGTATCATACCTTTGAGGTCGTCCCCGGCGCAGAAGGCCCTCCCCGTTCCGGTGAGGATAACCACCCGCACCTCCGGGTCGTGCGCGCTTTCGCCGAAAGCCCTGACCAGCTCTTCGATGACGTTGAAATTCAGGGCGTTCAGTCGTTCGGGGCGGTTCAGGGTTATGGTGGCGATAGGGCCGCTCTTTTCGTAGGTTACCCATTTATACATGGCATGATTCCTCCTTCGATAATAGCGATCATAAAAGGTTTTATCCCCCGCGCTCTCCCGGCATCGAGAAGAGGTCGGCAAACCGGTTGTTGCAAGATGAGCGCAGTTAATTTATGCTGGCGTCATCTTATCATAAAATGCGAAGCTGGCTATCACTACTATCCAGGGGAGGGACTGGTATGCGTATGACGGAAAAAGTGGCTGTGGTCACCGGCGGAGGAGGCGGCATCGGTCGAGCCGTCTGCCTGCGGCTGGCCGAGGAGGGGGCGGACATCGCCGTTCTTGAAATCAACTCGAAGAACGGGCAGGAGACCGCACAATTAGTAAAAGACATGGGCCGCGAGGCCCTGGCGCTGGAGACCGACGTCACCAGCAAGGCGCAGGTGGACGACGCCGTCGCTCAGGTTTTCGACCGGTTCGGGAAGATAGACGTGCTGGTGAACAACGTGGGGTGGGATAAGCAGGCCTTGTTCATCGACACCACCGAGGAGTTGTGGGAAAAACTGATCGCCATAAACCTGATGAGCGCCATATACTGCACCCACGCCGCGCTGGCGGGCATGATCGACCAGGCGGAAGGGAAGATAATTTTTATATCCTCCGACGCGGGCAGGGTGGGGAATTCGGGCGAGGCCATATACGCCGCCTGCAAGGGGGCGATTATCTCTTTCGCAAAGACCATGGCCCGTGAGCTGGCCAGGCACAAGATAAACGTCAACGTCGTGTGCCCCGGCCCCACGGAGACGGCCCTCTACTACGAGACGTCCGGGGGCACGGAGCGGGCGAAGAAAGTTTCCGAGACCCTTATCAGGGCCACGCCTTTGAGGAGGATAGGCCAGCCGGCGGATATAGCCGCTGCGGTCTCGTACCTGGCTTCATCCGATTCGGATTTCGTCACCGGCCAGACCATGAGCGTCAGCGGCGGCCTCACCATGATTTAGCTTCAGGTAATGCCTGAAAAACCGGTACTTTGATATGTTGTTTTTATGATTACAGAACAACCAATTACATTGGCTAAGAGCTTGCCGATAATCAGGCGATTTTTAGTCAAGCTCGGATGGGGTAGTCGAAGGGTTTCCACAAGGCGGGATACCCATCCATTCATGGATGGGAGCATCATGTGTACTTCGAACCCCCGGACTTGTCCGGGGGAAAATCACCCCGCCACAAGTGACGGGGTTCGATCCCAGCCTGGCGGCGGGGTTGTCAAATACCCACCCATGAATGGGCGGGTATGTTTTTAAAATAGCTAAATTATCAGTCAAAACAGTACAAATCGTTTTGTTTTACTAAAATTTAAGGTGTCTTCAGGTAAATCCTATTACGACAATTCTTCGAGGAGCGCTTTGGCGTCTTTGAGGTCGGCGGTGTCGAAACCTTCGGTGAACCAGTCGTAGACGGGGGCCAGCAGGTCGCGGGCTTCCTGGCGTTTGCCCTGACTCTGCCACAGTCGGCCCAGGCTCATGGCCGCCCGGAGTTCAAACGACTTCGCCTGCTGGCTCCGGGCGACCTCCAGGGCCTTATTGTAACAGGCTTCCGCCCCTGCCTGATTACCCTCAGATTGCGCCAGTAATAGCTCCCCCTTGATGCGATGCAGGTCTGCCTCACAAAAGCGCTCCCCATTTTTATTCACCAGCGCCAGCGCCTCTTCGAGCGTAGCAAGCCCTTCATCGGTATGCCCCACTATACAATACGCCTCGGCCAATATAGCCAGGAAATACGATCGAAACTCTTCTGCACCCATCGCCCGCCTTTCGGCGAGGCTCTGGCGCAAGAGCGAAATACCTTCCTCTTCGCCCTGCATGGCCATCGCACATCCTTTCAATGAATTCCCGGCAGTGAGATAAAACGGGAAACCATACTC
>JAUXIQ010000004.1 GCA_030620925.1 Nitrospinota bacterium | reverse complement strand
GCTCAGGGGTGGCGGGAATCCCTTCTAACGAAGTCTTAGGGAACATTACTACAATATCTTTTATAGGCCAACACCATTTACCAATGGTTCTATAGGGGAACGTTTCCTCCTTTGTGTGATAAAGAAACAGGATTTTTTTCCTTCCTAATAATATCCTACTATAATACTCCGACCTTTCCTGAATCACCGATTTGAGAATTCCGCACTATTTGCTATGGCAGGTTTTTTCAGGTGCTGCGGCCGATTTTTGAAGGGCGGCGCGGGAGAATCCTCCACTCGAAGAAATCATCCCCTAAATCCATTCGTCCTCGCACATCCAGACGCAAATGATTGTTGTGAGCGGAAAGTAATCCTTCCCAGAGGCAGTTCCAGGCTTCGAAGGCGGCTGGATGCGGGTTCGTCTGTTCCTGCATCATTCGCCAGTCGAGCTGGCGAATAACGATGGCATCGCCGACACGCTCGCTGGAAGCCTCTTCCCCCTGGCCGCGCGCCATCCTCAGCATGAGCTCTGCGAAGCTGTTTGCATCCCGGCCGGAGATGCCCAGGGTGCGCGCCGTCCGTTCGTAATAATGCAAGCCGATGAGTGTCCCCGTCAGACCGGACAGATAACGGGCGTCGGCAGGACCGAACAGATCGATGGCCTCCAACGTCATGCTGCACCACCAATCCATGCCGAAATTGCGCAGAGCTTTGTGCAGCCTTTCTTCGGGCCAGTCCTGAGATGGAAGCCTCGGCGCCGCTTCCGGGTCAAAATCGGGGCCTTCCTCCCCCCGCGCAAACCTCACCCTGTCCTCCGGCTCCAGCTCGTGATCATACTCGTAGAAGTAGCCTTCCAGCCCTGGCTGAGCGTCCATAGTCTGCTTGGTGCAGACAAAGCCGACCCGCGGGTTGCCCAGTGAAACGCCGTTGTTTCCGTGCCAGCCCCGGACCATCGCGCGGGATACCGCCCCGGGAATCCCCGCAATAGCCGCATCATACCAGGCATAACGAGGCGGGGGATAACGAATCCAGGCTTTGCGGTCGGATTCGTACATGTATTCTACTTTCACCTCGCCTATCCTGTTGGCAAGGTAGTGAAATTGTGCGGAAGCCACCGGGGCGGGCAAATGGCTTATGCCCAG
Organism: Nitrospinota bacterium; assembly: GCA_030620925.1. Classification (GTDB taxonomy): domain Bacteria; phylum JAUXIQ01; class JAUXIQ01; order JAUXIQ01; family JAUXIQ01; genus JAUXIQ01. Next base: position 22,127 of record JAUXIQ010000004.1, on the reverse strand, counting down.
CTTCTCCAGACCCGGCAGAAACTGCTCATGATGCTTACGGCGAAACAGCCGGTAGGTAAACTCCGCTGCATCCTGCACTCCTCGACGGGTTACCAGCGTAAGGATGAAGCCGGTAAAAAAACCGTGGTAAAGGTCGGCAACCGCCCTGTATTCAGCGGTTCTTTCGTCCGTGGGTGTCAGATCACTGAACACGTTCCCTCCCTTCTTATTTTTCGGGCAATTAAGCACAACATTAAGAAGGAAAACCTTTGATAAATAGATAAGGCATTGAAAGAAAGAACGGTAAGATGGAATTCCGTTCCTGACGGACAGGCGGAAAGCTCGATTAAGCGAGTCAAGCTAGGCGGCGTCTTCCGTTCCGGTGTCTACGGTGATGGCCTGGACGCTGCAGTACTGCACGCAGCGCGGTTCCCCGCCGCACAGATCGCAGTGCACCACCGAGTCCTGGAAGGAGAAGACGGCGTTGAAGGGGCATTTTTCGATGGCGGAGGCGTCCTCCCACCTGTATTTCCCGCGGTGTTCCTGCTGATCACCCTCCGAGTGTCCATCGAGGCAGACCATTTTCTTGCACTGGCGGCAGACCATGGGGGTGTAGATTAAATCGCCGAAATCGTCTTTGGAGACGCGGATGGCCGCCCGCTCCAGGTTGATGACGTCTTCGTGATGCAGTGAGCAGACCATCTCGCAGATGTGGCATCCGGTGCATTTATCAGCTTCTACTTTTATTCTCATGTCTCCTCCTTTTTTGGGGGAAACCATTCTGAACCCCGCGTTCCGCGGGCGATGGCCTTTAATCACCCTCCCTTAGTCCCCTCCAGCGGAACGCCCCGCGGCAGGCGGGGTCAAGGGAGGGAAATTCTGGTAATCTATACAAACCTTAATCGTTAACAGGAGTGCCCCGCGGTACACGGGGTCGTCGCTTTCACCCTTTTGTAGTAGCGCCTTCCAGGCGCGACTATAGTCGAAATTTCTTGAGTCTTCAAAAGATCGTGTTTGACCAAAAAGGGTTCCTCAAGCTATATCCAGACGCTGACGGGTGGCCTCGGTGGGTGCTCCCTGTGCGTCCCAGCCGTGCAGCTCGTAGTATTCGTCCAGCATCTGCTGGAAACGGTCCTCGTCTATGTATGCGTCTTTAGCCAGTCCGCTGCTGACTTTTTCATCGAAATAGCGCCGCGGAAGCGTATCGTCGTCTCGACCCAGGCCCAGTTTGTTTATGAACAGCCGCTCGGTGGTATAGATGCGTTCTCCGATGTCCATCAGCTCCTGCGGCGTGATGTCGTCCCAGCCCAATGAGAGCCGGAGCAGGTCGCAGAATTCCTGCCACTTGGGGGAGTTGGGGCTGTTGAATACTGTCTGGAACTTGCACGTACCCAGGGAATCCACCACGGCGTAGAGCAGCTCGTGCCACCATATCATTCTGGCCTTGCCGTCGTAGGAAGTGTAGTCGGTGGATACGTAGCCGCCGTAGAGCTCGTTGATGAAATCCTGGGGGAGGTCGAAGAGGTCCACGCCGGGACGGCTTCGCAGGTGGTCGCTGCCGCGGGTGGCGACGGCCAGGCCGAAGGCGAAGCTTTTCACCGCCCGCTCGTCGGTGCCGCCGCAGGGGATGTTCTTTATGGTCATCATATATTTTTCAGAGCCCTTGCCGATCTTATCCCTGGCGAAAGTCCCCTCGGCCAGGGTATCTCCGAAACCCCGTCGTTGAGCGATGTCATCAATGAGTGTTATCATGGAATCCGGCTCGCCCCACTCCAGGGGGAACCCCACATCCTTTTCGGTGATGATACCCCGTTGATAGAGCTCGGTGGCCCAGCCGATATAAGTGCCCGTGGACGAGAGGTCCAGGCCCAGCCGGTTGCACAGGTCGCAGGCGTAGATGATCGACTCCAGGTCGGTGTTGCCCATGTTGGCGCCGAAAGCGCCGATGCCGCCGTACTCGGGCCCCACGCCCCTGGTGCCCGCGTATTTCCCTTCCTTGATGTGGTGTCGATGGCGGCAGTGGACTATGCAGCCGAAGCAGGCGGCCATGCCTTCTGAGTAGCGCTCCAGGTTTTCCGCTTCCAGGACACGCCCTTCCTCGCCCATGCCGTTGTCCTGATGGTTGCGGACGCTGAGCAGACCGGTGCGATTGCCGAATTTAAACAATAGCGGTGTGCCCTGGGTGCCCAGGGCCTGTATCCACTTCTTCTTTTGCAGGCCGTCGCAAGCCGCCTTGAAATGATCCAGCAGCTCCGCGGGCCTGGCCACACGGATGTCCAATTTTCCCCGGGCGGCCACCGCCTTGAGGTTCTTGGAGCCCATGACCGCACCCAGCCCGCCCCTGCCGGCGGAGCTTTTCTGATCCGAGAGAATGTGGGCGAATTTGACCAGGTTTTCACCGGCCACACCGATGACCGCCGATTTGGCGCGCTCATCGCCCAGCTCCTGTTGGAGTGCGGTTTGGGTCTCAAAGGTATCCTTACCCCACAGGTGGGAGGCGTCGCGGATTTCGACTCTGCCGTCGTTCACGAAGAGGTAGACCGGTGAGCTGCTCTTGCCGGTCACCACCAGGTGGTCGAACCCGGCGAAACGGAGCTCGGCGCCTATATCCCCTCCCATGTTGGAGTCTGCGAGGTAACCGGAGAGGGGTGATCGGGCGGAGATGTTCATGCGGCCGGTGCCGTATCCTGGCGTGGCGGTGAGGATGCCGGTGCCGAAGATGAGGGGGTTCTCAGCGCCCAGGGGCTCAGTATCCGGACCCGCGAGTTTATTGAGGAGGTACATGTTAATCCCGCGGCCTCCCAGGTATTTCCTGCGGAGATCGCCGGGAATTTCCTGGTAGTCTATTTTCCCGTCGGTCAGATCAATATAGGCGATCTTTCTATCCAGCATTGGTATCATCCCCCAGTGAAGATGCTTGATGGAATCGTATGTTTCGGATCATGCCAGACCTCCGCTCAAGGGCATGAGGAAAGTAATTTCATCACCGTCCTCGAGAGGTGCGGAGGGCCCTCCCTTGGCGTTAATGCTGCTGCCGTTGAGGAGAATCTGGTACTCAAAATCCAACTGTCCGTTATTATCGTATAACTCTTCCTTCAGAGAGGGAAACATGGCGGTCAACCCATTCAGGAGCGAGCTTACGTCCTCGTAAGAGGCATCCATTTCCACCTTCTCCCGGCCGGTTATTCTACTCAGATTAGAGTGAAAGATCACTGTTATACTCATGGTTCATACCTTTACGCACGGCCCGCTATAGCATCGCACGTCTTAGTTATGCTGAGGTCCCGTATTTTTCGCGCAGTTCCTTGCGCAAAACCTTGCCGCTGGGGTTCCTGGGCAGCTCGTCGGTGAAAAAGACCTTTTTCGGTTTTTTATAGCCGGCCATGTGGTTGCGGCAGAAGTCGATGATATCCTCCTCGGTGGCGCTTTCCCCATCCCTGAGGACAACCACCGCGGTGACCATTTCTCCCCAGGTGTCGTCCGGGAGGCCGATGACTGCGGCATCCATCACGGCGGGGTGGGTGTAGATGGCGGTTTCCACCTCGTTGGGGTAGACGTTTTCGGCGCCGGTGATTATCATGTCTTTCTTGCGCTCGACGATATAGATGTAGCCGTCTTCATCCATAGTGCCCAGGTCGCCGCTGTGCAGCCATCCGTCGCGCAGAGCTTCCGCGGTGGCCTCGGGGTTGTGCCAGTAGCCGGTGGTTAACATGTCCCCCCTTATGATGATTTCCCCTATTTCGTCCGGTTTCACGTCAGTGCCGTCGTCTTTTACCACTCGAAGGACGGCGGTCAGTACCGGTTTCCCGCAGGATCTCAGCCGCCGCGTCTCCTTTTCCGTGCCGTCCACTATGTGCTCGGACGGCTTGAGTAGGGTGACGGCGGAGCATGTCTCCGTCATCCCGTACCCCTGGTGGAAGATGCTCCCGAAGCGTTTGATGCCTTTTCTCAGCACGTTTTCCGGGATGGGCGAGGCGCCGTATCGAATGCAGGAGAGCGTGCTGGTGTCGTAATCATCGATTCCCGGATATTCCAGAACGAAGTTTATCATGGTAGGGGCCAGCGAAATGTTCGTCACGCGCTGGTTCTGGATGGTTTCCAGGACATTCCGGGGATCGAAGCGGGGAGAGATGATGACCTTGCAGCCGTGATGCAGCGCCACCATGGCCGAGTAGCTGGCCATGTGGCAGAGGGGAAAGACGTTGAGGAAAACGTCCTCTTCTGAGCAGGGTGTCTCCAGCATGGTGGAATGGACGCCGGCAATCAGGCTCTTATGGGTGCACATAACTCCCTTGGGGAACCCCGTTGTGCCGCTAGTGTACATCAGCCAGGCCAGGTCGGTGTCCTTCAGGTCCAGACCGGGCTCTGCGTCCGACGAATCTTCAAGCATTTCTTCGTAATTCAGCATCCCCGGCCGGGGCTCACCCACACAGATGAAATTTTCCACCGTTTCCAGGGAATCTCGGAGAGGCTCCATGGCATCTACGAAGTTATCCCCTAAAATCAATGCCTTAGCCTGAGCGTGATTGATTACATGGGCCATTTCACGAGGGCTGAGGCGATAGTTGATATGGTTGAGAACCATGCCGGCCGCGGGAATACCGAAGTATGCCTCGAAATACTGGCTAGAGTTCTCCTGGAGGACGGCGACCCTGTCTCCACGCTCGCATAGTTTCAGGAGAGCGTTGGCCAGGCGGTTAATCCTCCCATAAAATTCCTGGGAGGTAAAACTCTCTCCATCGCAGGAAACTGCGGTCTTATGGGGCCGTTTTTGGGCGTTGAGATAGACCAGGTCGCTCAGAAGCATATTGTTTTCCCCCCATCTTCGGCGGATCATCCATAGACCGCCTTCTTAATAAGAACCTTCTAATTGACCCTTTTCCTACTTCTCACTGGTTTTACCTTCTCACAAATAGCAGAAAGAGTGGTTCAATGCAAGAAAAAGGGGGATTATTTTCTGCGAGACCAAAAGAGTTTGATTTCCGGTCAGATAATTTGGCACTACCCCCCTGATTGAACCTTCAGCCCTCGATTTTATGCCTTGGAATTAAAGATTTCCGTTAAATCTGCCGAAAACTTGATTTGAGTCCATAAGGATAGGTATACACGGACAAACCTATTTAAGATAATGGATTCTAACGGATAAAGAATATCAGCTGCAGCCATCGTGGAGACTGAAGGGGGAACTGTAATCATGGGGACTACGCCTCACTCCGAACAAATAGAAGCACAAACGGCCCCAAATCCCTGCAAAGGAACGCTTCTGCTGGATAAGGATGGAGGACGTGTTATTGAAGTTTCCGGTGCCGCCCGCTCCCTGGTGAAGGAAGAGCACAACGAGGATACGGGGACGGAGATTTTGTTGAATATTTCTCCCCATACGGCTGAATCCCTTGAGGAGTTGATGCAAGAAGCAACTGAGAAAGGCACCGCCTACTCCCCTTGCCTTGACTTCCATGTGGGTGAGGAGGAGGGCCTTCGATACAGCGTAACCCTTTTAAATCTCCATATAGACTCAGACGAATACGTTCTTCTAATGCTGGGCACTCCATCGATCGGCGAAATATTTGAGACAGAGTATACGGGGGAAAGATATGCCCTGATGGGTAAACTCGTCTCACAGTTGACTCACCGAATATTCAATTCCCTTCAGGTCGTGGTTGGAAGATTACAACTACTTATGGAGGAAATGGATAGTAAAAATGATGACAATGGTATTGCCGAACCATTACACAAAATATGGAGCCAAATAGAGATTATGAGACAGTGCTTTGAAAGGTATCACTCCCTTTTCCAGACGGATGGGGAAGAATGGAGCCAGTTGCACATCGGGGATATCTTCAGCGAAGCATCGTTTTTCTATAAATATTACGGCGCTCAGAAACAGATCGTGCTGGTTAAGGCCATACCGCCCTATTTGCCCATCGTGCAGGGGAAGAAAAACGAGTTGGTGCTCACTGTGCTCAGCATCCTTTTACGCCTGGGGGAGGTCGTTATTCCGGGTACTTATATAGCTTTTTCAGCTATTCCGATTTCAGAAGAGGGTAATAATAAGTATTTGGCCATAAAGTTTACAACGGTGTATAATAAATCTCAAACTGAAGCCAAAAATGTTTCCAATATTTATGATAACGTAACCCTGGAAACTCTCGCCACAAAATCATGCATTGATGCAGTAAGAGATCATGGGGGCAAGATAGTGCTCAATTCCCATGATGAGGGGGGTATTCAACTTTCTGTGTATCTCCCATACGACGAGTTTAGTATTGAAAGTTTGAAGGAATATCAGGATGACGTCGGGAAACGAAAAAGCAAAGATTTTAGTAGTTGATGACGACAATGAAATATGTATCTTGCTAAAGGACTTTCTCAGCAACAAAGGCTATAAGGTCTGGTGTGCCAATGACGGGAAAGGCGCCCTGGATACGTTCGAAGAAATCATACCTGATGCTGTTCTCATGGACATCAAAATGCCCGTGATGGACGGTCTGTCCGCCCTGGCTCAAATAAAAGACAAGGATTTAGACATTCCGGTCATCATGCTCACCGCTTACGGCGACGTGCAGTCGGCGGTGCGGGCTATGAAGCTGGGCGCTTACGACTTTCTGACCAAACCCCTGGAAATAGAAGAGATACTTTTCGTTCTTAAAAGAGCCATCGAGAAAAGCCTGCTGGTGAGTGAAATCAAAGAACTCAAACAGCGCCTGGGCAGTCAGAACATCTTCGAACAGATGGGCAACAGCAAACATGTAGAAAAGCTGCAGCACGAGATAGAAAGAGTTGCTAAAACCGATTACGCAGTGACCATCCAGGGTGAAACGGGCACCGGAAAGGAAATAGTCGCCAGAACCATTCATCAACTGAGCCATCGCTATGAACGGCCTTTCCTGGCTATCGACTGCGCAGCCATCCCCGACAGCCTGATGGAAAGCGAGCTTTTCGGGTACATGCGGGGAGCTTTCACCGGTGCGGACAGAAGCAAGGAAGGTCATTTTGCCACCGCCAGTGGAGGGACGCTCTTCCTCGACGAGATAACCAACCTTTCTCTCAATAATCAGAAGAAGTTGCTGAGAGTGTTGCAGGAGAGGAAAATCCTACCTCTGGGAGCCAAGGAGGATGTGGAGGTCGATGTGCGCATCATATCGGCTACCAACGTACCCCTGGCGACCAAGGTGGAAAGGAACGAGTTCCGGCAGGACCTTTACTACCGCCTTAATGAATTTGCCATAGACGTTCCCCCCTTGAGGAAGCGCAAAGAGGATATCATTTTCCTGGCCAGGCGCTTCCTGGGAGAAACCTGCCAGAATCTGGGCAAAGAGGTTCCGGTAATTTCCGAAGATGCTTTCAAGATACTGATGAATTACCATTACCCGGGTAACGTCCGGGAGCTCAGAAATATTGTCCGCCAGGCCACTCTTCTATGCGACAACGTTCTTCAGCCTAAAGACCTCCCCATCGGTGTCAAGGAAACGTTCTCTTCACCCACCAGCATGGAAATAGAGAAAGACTTTAAAGATGGCCGCACCATGAAAGAGATGATGAAAAAAAACGTCCAGGAGATAGAACGGGAGGTCATCTCCAAGGCCTTGGAAATAACCGAGGGCAACAAGAGCAAGGCCGCTCGCCTGTTGAAGGTGGACTACAAGACGCTGTTCTACAAAGCCAAACAATACGGCATGTGATAAACCCGCCCGTTATATACCCTCGCCTTCATGGTGTGAATACCCTTCAGGAGAGAACCCATTTCCTTTTCCGGGGACTTCCGAGCATTATAAATACCCATAAAATTGCTGTTGACCGCTGACTTTAATTGTTAATATAGTTAGAGAACCGTCGGGGACATGTCGTTTCGGACGTCATAAAGGAAGAGGTTTAATGGCTGAGGATGCCTGCAGACGAAAGAATGGTTCCTATCCGCCCCTCCATAGCGAAGGAGGGAGGGAGCTCAAGGTGGTTAACCTGGGGAAGATCGACTACGACCCGGGCCTGAAGCTACAGAGGGATATAGCCAAAGCAGTGACCGATGGTGAACTCTCAGATACCCTCCTCCTCCTGGAACATCCACCTGTATTTACCGTGGGCAGAGGGGGAAGCGAGAAAGACATCCTGGTTTCCGAAAAAATACTGGAAAGCGAAGGCATACGGGTCTTCCATATAGACCGGGGCGGCGAAGTCACTTACCACGGGCCGGGGCAGATAGTGGGCTATCCCATAATTGATCTCCGATACCACGGTCGAGACCTCCATCGCTACGTCAGGAGGGTGGAGGAGACCATCATACGCACCCTGGCCGATATGGGTATCTCTGCGCAGAGGAAGGAGGGGCTGGTAGGTGTGTGGGTGGGGCAGGAAAAGATCGCCTCCATAGGAATAAACGTTCGAAAGTGGATCACCACTCACGGGTTCGCTTTTAATATCCATCCCGATTTCAACCATTTCCAGCTCATAAAACCGTGCGGGTTGCATGCAGCGAGCATGACTTCCGTGGCCAGACTGCTGGGACGGCTTCCGGAGGAAGGTGAGGTGAGGAGGAGGCTGGCGGATCACTTCGGCCGCCTCCTGGGCCTGCGGGTGAACATGGAGCCCGCATGCTTTGACCCGCTGCGGAGGATGCTGGAGGAAGCCGGGGTGCGCCCGATTTCCTATAGCTCCTCCGGCGTATCCGAGCGAGCAACGCGCCGGGCGGGATAGAGCGGTGCCGTTGAGCGAATCGTATAAAAGGGTGAAGAAATGTCCAAGGTAGGCATAATCGCCAACCCGGCCTCCGGAAAAGACATAAGGCGTCTGGTGGCCAGGGGGACGGTTTTCAGCAACAACGAGAAGATAAATATCGTTCAAAGGATTCTCATCGGCCTGGCCTGGGCGGATGTCGAGGAAGTGCTGTTCATGCCGGATACCTTCTCCATAGGGAGAAAGGCCCTCAACTCAATGGACGGCGACCCCTGTCTTCCTTACAGCGTTGAGTGGCTGGATATGATGGTGGAGGGGAGGCAGGAGGACAGCACGCTGGCCGCCTCTCTCATGAAGGAGAGGGGCGTCGGTTGCATCATCACCCTGGGCGGAGACGGCACCAACCGCGTGGTTTCCAAGGGATGCGGGGATATTCCACTGCTGCCTCTATCCACGGGGACCAACAACGTCTTCCCCTACATGATGGAGAGCACTACCGCCGGAATGGCTGCCGGCCTGCTGGCCAGAGGAGAGGTTGAGCAGGAGGGGGTAGTCTTCAGGACCAAGAGGCTGGACGTCTTCATTAACGGTAGTTACCGGGATATGGCCCTGGTGGACGCCGTGGTCTACGATGCGCTGTTCACCGGCAGCCGCGCCATCTGGGATGTCTCCAGGCTGAAACAGATCGTCACCACCTGGTGCGAACCGGGTAACATAGGCATGTCCTCCATCGCCGCTTCGCTGGCGCCGGTGAGCATAACCGATCCCCGCGGCGCCTACCTGAAGGTGGGGGAGGGAGGATTCAGCGTGATGGCCCCCGTAGCGCCGGGTATGGTGGAGGCCGTGGACGTGCTGGAGCACCGGCTCCTGGATGTGGGGGAGGAGGTCGAAGTGGATTTCAAACCCGCGGTCATCGCCCTGGACGGGGAGAGGGAGATAGTCATTTCCGCTGCGGATCAAGCCTCCATAAAACTCACCGACGAAGGGCCCTACATGATCAAACCGCGCGAGGTGTTGGCTGAGGCCATCCGCAAGGGCCTTTTCACCGTAAGAGACTGATTTATGATGCATTATTCGGCCGCCTGGGGGCGGCCCCGCGCCGCGGGATATAACCCGCCCTCGAACACCTGGTTGGGCACGTAGGGGCGGTCCCGCGCCGCGGGGTATAACCCGCTGTTTCCGTATAATTGTCATTATAGGGCGGGTTTCAAACCCGCCCCTACGACAACCAACGTTTCCAACAACGTCTCGTAGGGGTGTCCCGCTTTCCTCAGGACTGCGCCCCTACCCGGTCGCTTTTGGCGTAAATCCTATAGGGCAGGCACAGGGGCCTGCCCCTACTACACTTTGGAACGTGGGATTTGCAAGGGTGGGCGAGATTCTTCGTCCCGCGGCAGGCTGAATCCCCTCTACGAATACCAAACCACCAAGGCACTACGTAGGGGCGGTCCCGCGAACCCGCCCTCGAACACCTGGTTGGGCACGTAGGGGCGGGTTTATAACCCGCCCTGCGACGCTTTCTTGAACTCCTCTGAAGCCTTGTCGTGCAATCCCAGTTTCTGATAGACCAGCCCGAGGTTCTTGTGGATACTGGCGGAGCCGGGGTTAAGCTCGAGAGCTTTGAGGTAGGCCAGTTCCGCTTCTTTGTATTTTTCCATCTTGAACAACGTAACACCAAGGTTGTTATATGTATCCGGGCTCTCGGGCTCCAGTTTTAAAGCCGCCTGATACTCTTTTATCGCTTCCTCGTACCTACCTTGGTCATCGTAGAGGGCACCCAGGTTGTTATGGGCGGCGGCCAGACCCGGCTCTATTTTCAGCGCCTCCTTGAAGTGGCTTTCGGCCTGGCCATGCTCGCCCAGGCTCTGGCTCACCGTTCCCAACAGGTAATGGGTTTCGTGCGAATGGGGGTCTATGGCTGCCGCCAGGCCGTAATATCTTTTGGCTTCCTTCAGTTTTCCGGCGACGCGATGGATTTCTCCCAGCAGGAAAGCGCAGTCGAAATGTTTCCTGTTCTTTTGCAGGCACTCTTTTAAGGGGATGGCGGCTTTATCCGCCTGCCCCCATCGGTGGTAAAGGACTCCCAACCGGTGGTTATCCTCGGCGGTGCCTCCTGCGAACTTTTCTATTAACGACCGGTAGGCTTCGATGGCTTTTTCATCTTTGCCCTGGGCGGTGTAAAGCCGGGCCAGGAGCCGGTAGCCGTCCTCCATGGCGGGGTCGAGAGATATGGCTTTTTCGGCCTGCGCCGCGGCTTCCTCGTGGCGGCCCAGCCTGTGGAGGGTGAGGGCCAGGTTGTACCGGTCGCCGGCGTAACGGGGATCAAGTTCCAGGGCTTTCCTGAACTGTTTCGCCGCTTTCTTGAAATTACCTTCGGCGTTGAGGGCCAGGCCCAGGGCGCTGCGCATTTCCGCGGAACGGGGGTAGCGCCTCACCCCCCGTTTAAGCACCACCACCGCCTGATGATGTTTTTTCAGATTGGTGAGGGCCAATCCCAGAGTGTAAAGGGCCTCATGGAAATCGGGTTTTACCTGCAGGACGGCCCGAAGCTGTTTGACGGCTTCCTCGCTGCGCCCCAGCTTGTAGTAGGCCCACCCTATGTTGTAGCGTGTCTGGACGTTTTGCGGTTCCAGCGCCAGGGCCTTTTCGAGCTGCTGCAACCCGGCCTGAAGTTTACCCGTTTGGAGATAGGAAATACCCAGCAGGCTTCTGAGGCCGGCCACCTCCGGCCGTTCCTTTACGGCTATTTCCAGCTCAGCAGCAGCCCGCGCGTAATCGTCTTTCTCAAAGTAGGCGATCCCCTTGTTAACATGAGTATCTGCCCCGACTTTTCCCGGACATGAAAGTGCGATGGTAATCAGGAGGGTGGTTCCCAGGACAAGGGAAATGGGTTTTTGTTTCATGCTCAACCCGTCAAAAATCTTGGAAGGAACTTTATAAGCTCAGCCGCCATCCAGCTTCTGTGGGCCTAACGCCCCTCCCTGAATTTATGACCATTTGTACGGGTATTTTCCGATTAAATCTTTTAAGAGATGGACTATCCGGCCCGTCCTTATTAAGGATAAAGTCTTGGGAAGGGAGAACTGAAAAAGTCGAGACGGGCGAAACCGACTGTTCAACGGCCGCCCGGGTTAATGTTACCTCCCAGGTATCTGAAGTAGCCTTCTATTATCAGCTTCCGTTCCGTTATCTGTTCGGGGAAAGGATGGAACGGCCCCGCCAACTTGACCGCATCTCGGGCCTCGTCGTCGAGGACAATGAAACCTGAGCTCCTCACAAGCTGAACCCTCTCCAGCTCACCGGTATCCAGCAGGCTCATCCTTATTACCACCATGCCCCCGATGCCCAGCATCCTGGCCTCGGAGGGATAGGACCAGAGGTTGACGATCTTCTGTTTGATGTGATGGAAGTAGGAGATGTATTTAAGCTCATGCGTATCCAGGGAGATGACTTTGACCTGGTCGGCGGTAGAGGCATCCTTATCCGAATTCTTGATGCTGGCGTGTTCCCCCAGGTTGTCGGTGATTATATCCGGTACCTGTTCGAGTTTGTTCAACGATAGCTCTATCTCCGTACGGTCCATGGGGCCCAGGTCCCCCCCCAGCCCGCGCGAAGCTGAAATCTCGGGCTTTCTTATGATTGCTTCGAACAGCTTTTCTTTCTGCAGGGCATCTTCAATGCCGGTGTCTCTTACCAGTATCCTGGGCTCCCTGATTTTTTCTATTACCTCTTCAGATTTCTCTTCCTTTGATGGGGGCGATTCTTTTGCTTTCTCCGCTTTCCCCTCGGAAGGTTGGAGGCGGGCGTAAAGGTTTTTCTCTTTTATCTCGGTGCTCTCTCCGCCGGGAGAAGGCCGGGCCTGCCTGGCGGGGCGTAAAATCTTCACGGGCAGGGAGAATTCTCTCCTTATTCCGGCGTCCACGGAGGGAGCGGGCTGCTGCATTTTCCGGCGGGATTTGGGCAGGGCGGCCACCGTTTCACTGTGCTGAACCTTGTCCGACTTTTTCTCATACTGGTCGGTGCTCGCCTCACGGGATACCTTGCCGTATACCGGGGCCTTCTCGGGCTTCTTTCCGGGAGGAATGTCGGAGAAGTCCAGCACTTTCTTTTCCGGGAGGAAGACCTCCTTCTTCACGGTAAGCTGCGGATCCTCCTTCGGGGTTTCGTAGAGTTTTACCTTGATTTTATCTTTTCGGTCCAGGAGGCTGACGTCGATCCTGTTCTCCGCAGGCGGCAGGTATACCGCTATGCCCAGCAGAACGGCTGCATGCGCCACGATCGACAGCAGAAAATATTTGTAACCTATTCGGTTGTACATTTGCCTTCTCTGCCTGCTAGTGAAAAGGGTTCGCCGCCCGTTTGATAATCAGAAAACCGTTCTTATTATAAGACTTGTAAGGCGACACTTTTATTTTAAATTCTAATACTTTATCGACGTCCCGTCAAATGGATGAAATCTTATAGGTAGTTATCCAAATTGAAATGGGCCCGTCGGGCCTTTACCACTCAGGTTCCCTCTTGGCCAGGAAGGCGGCCACTCCCTCCCCGGGTTCAGGGGTCGAGAAACAGTATGCGAAGGAGTTGATGCCCGCCTCCACGGCGGTTTTGAGGTCCCCCTGCAGCCAGACGTTTATGAGCTCCTTCTGGAGCTTTATGGACAGGGGGCCGTTGGCGGCGATGGTTTTCGCCTTCTTGCGGGTCTCATCCATCAGACTGTCAAGTGGCGCCACCATGTTTGCCAGCCCTATGCGATGCGCTTCGTGTGCGTCGATCATATCGCCGGTCAGCACCAGTTCGGCGGCCTTCCCGGCCCCCACCAGACGGGGCAAGAGAGCGGCTTCGATCACCGATGGCAGGCCCAGCTTCACTTCGGGCATGCCGAACATGGCGTTTTCGGAGGCTATTCTCATGTCGCAAGCCGCGGCCAGCTCGCAGCCGCCGCCTAGGGCGTAGCCGTTTACGGCGGCGATCACCGGTACGGGCAGTTCCCGGATGGCGGTCATGGCCGAATGGAGCAGGGTTATGAACTGGTGGGCTTTCTGTGAGTTGAACTCCATGAATATGTTAACGTCCACCCCGCCCACGAACGCCCTGTCTCCGCTGCCGGTGAGGATGACCACCCTCAGCTCATCGTCGCTCTTCAATCCTGTGAAAGCCTCTTGCAGCAGTCGCGCCACCTCCCAATCGATGCAGTTGAGCTTGTCCGGCCTGTTTACGGTAACCGTGGCCATGTTGCCGTCTCGGGTGACCAGCACCTTGTCGTCACTCATGTCGTGCTCCCCTCTCGGACCGCGCCGGAGCAGGCCTTGACGCAGATTCCGCATATATGGTGGCCTATGTTGTGTGTTTTAGAGAACTCTTTCAGTTTTTCGTAGCATGCCCAGCGGTCGAAATCCTCCGGCCTTTCGCCGATGGCGCCCGCAGGGCATAAGGACACGCAGGCCATGCAGCTTGCGCAGTGGTTTTCCTCCAGGGGCCGATCGGCCTCGAGCGGCATGTCGGTGAGTACAGTGACCAGTCGCACCTGGGCCCCGCGGCGGGGGTTGACCAGCAGGCTGTTCAGCCCCCTGAAGCCCAGGCCGGCGGCATGGGCCATCTCCCTGTGTGAAACGAGACCGGTCTGCTTCTCCCAGTCCGCGGTCTGGGAGGCGGGCACAGGCAGGGCCTGATAGCCTAGGGATTGTATGCGGTTGGCAACGATTACCGCAAGCTGGTCCAGGGCGTTGTTGACTCGACGGTAATGGTAGAAGTAGAGCTTGGTGGGGTGGTCCTGAATGTCCTCCAGTATCTTACGCGACAGGAGTATCCCCATGGAGATCGTCTTTTCCAGCCCGGAAGATAATGCAGGCGTCATATGCGGAGAGGATTGCAGCAGCCGGCCCGCCTCGCCCGCCCCGAAGAGGGCCGCTCCCCACTTCTCCGCCAGTTCCTGGAGTTCGCTGTAGTTTTCCTTTTCCCGAGCCATGGTTATCAGCTTTTTATCAACCCCAGGCCGCGCTCCAGGTATTCCTCGGCATCGCGGACGATCCCTTCCATTAGCTCCTTGCAGGTAGGTATTCCCTTTATCAAGCCGCAGACCTGGCCTATCATTATGGAGCCGTCCACTTCATCCCCGTAAACGAAAGCCTGCCGCATCTTGCCCATGCCGAAAGCGGACATCACTTCCTTGGACGAGTTAAGCTCCTCCAGCTTCAAGAATTCCTCGGCCAGCCTGTTCTTGAGCACCCGGCAGCGCAGGCCGGTTATGTTTCCCGTGATCACGGTTTCCTCAATTTTGGACTCCATGACCTTCTCTTTGATGTTCAAAGGCACCGGCGATTCCTGGCACACCACGAAGCGGGAACCCATCTGTATCCCTTCAGCACCCAGCGCCAGGGAAGCGGCCAGCCCGCGACCGTCGGCTATGCCCCCCGCCGCCAGAATGGGTATTTTGACTGCATCCGCCACCTGAGGGACCAGGGGCAGGGTGCCGATGTAACCCACGTGCCCGCCGCCTTCCATGCCCGAGATTACCATGGCGTCGGCGCCGTCATTCTCCGCCCGCAAGGCATGTTTTACGGAAGGAATTACCGGAATGGCTTTGATATCGGTCTGTTTAACCTTTTTGATTATGGCTCCAGGATTACCGATACCGTAGGTCACGGCGACGGGTTTTTCCTCCATGATGACGTCCATGTTCTGTTCGATTATCGGAGACCCTGCCAGCAGGTTTACGCCGAACGGTTTATCCGTGAGGTTTTTAATCTCCTGTATGGCGCTCCTCAGCTCTACGGGTTCATACATGGTGCCTGCCAGGATTCCTAACCCGCCTGCGTTGGAGACCGCCGCCACCAACTGGGGGTAAGATACCCAGGCCATGGCGCCCTGTATTATGGGATACTTTATTCCCAGCAGTTCTGTGATTCGCGTTTTCATATTCCACTCCTGAATTGATGATCGTCCGCTTTCGGACTTCTTGAGCTATTACCGGTCTGAAAATTCCCCGATAGACTTATCCTCCCTCTCATTGCCAGGCGTTACTGATTGTTAGATAACTAAAGAAAATCGGACCCGATGTCAACCTAAAAGCTCGATGCGGGGACTTATTAATCAACAGCAGAAGCGCCTTTCGGGCGTCATCAAACAGCGGCTAGCCGCCGGGCCTACAACAATTTTATTCCGTAGTCCCGCGGTGCGCGGGACAGGCGCGATCAGCGAGGTAGGGGCGTATTGCATACGCCCCAATAGGGCGGGTTTTAAACCCGCCCCTACGCAGCGCCTTGGTGGTTTGGTATTCGTAGAGGCCGCGGGACAGGCGCCCTTATTCACCCTCCCTTAATCCCTCCATGCCTGCCCCGCGTGTGGCGGGGTCAAGGGAGGGAGACTCTAGTAACCAGTTGGTTGTCATAGGGGCAAGTCCCGCGTGTGGCGGGATGATCGCCCGTTCAAAGGGTGAATACAATCCCTTAAATCGCCGGGATAAACAGGGGGTAGGGGCGTATTGCATACGCCCCAATAGGGCGGGTTTTAAACCCGCCCCTACGCTTCATTTGTCGGTGAACTTTTTGAAGGAGTTGAACAGGGGCTTTACCTCCTCCACCGACTTTCCCCAGGAGCTTATCCACAGGGGCGATGCCGCAGGCCCTTCAGCGGGGCCGGAGCCCAGGGGGACGAACCGGGGGGGGCCGCCCTCGGTGGGGACGGCCACTGCGATAAATCCGGCGGTGGTGCCCGAGTGGTCGTGAGGATAAAAGGAGACGGGGCCGGTTATGCCGGTTTCATAGCCGCGGATGTTCTCCGCGGCCTTTATCATGTTATCCCGCGAAAGGTCTCTTCCCGATCGGCGCAGGATTTCGGTCAGAAGTTTGGCCGCCCACCAGCCGGTGAGCGAGCTGGAGTTGAAAGCAGCGTCGGAGAATTCTTTGCCGAGCCAGCTTCTATACTCCTCCATGGCCGGACCGGTGGCGTAGCGCGCTTGGGGCACGGTCATGACGTTCACATAACCGACGGCGGCATCCCGTGCCATGGTCAGCAGGGCCTGCAGACCGGTTAAACTTATGCCCCCCATCTGCACTTTCCAGTCCACTTTCCTGGCTTCTCGTATAAACCTGAAGGCGAAGTTGTAAGGCACTGCCAGCACTACCGCCTCGGCGCCCTCGCGGCGTAGTTTCAGCAGTTGTCCGCCGACCTCGAACTCGTTAGTCTTCAGCTTCTCTTGCCCCGCCGGTTTAAGGCCGTGGTCTTTGAGCCTCTGGATCGCGGGTATCAGGATTTCGTGGCCGAAGGGGCCGTCCTGGTAAAATATCCCTATCTTTTTGTATCCCCTGGTGAGCACCAGGTAGTCTATGAGGATGTAGGTCTGCATGGAAAAAGAAGGGGAGAGGGGGAACACTCTGGGTTTTAGGGGAGATGTCCAGAAATGCGAGCCTGAGGCGGGGAACATGAACGGGACATTTTTCTCTTCCGTCACGTACTTGTATGAGACTCTGGTGGTGATGGTTCCCGTCTGTAACAGGATGCAGAGGACGCGGTCTTTTTGAATGAGCTTCTTCACGTTGGCCAGCGCTCTCTCCGGCCTGTAGGAATCGTTATAGATGATATAGTTGATCTTTCGTCCGTGGATGCCTCCCCGCTCGTTGATCATGTTGAAGTATGCTCTGGGGCCTCTGCGGGCGATGCTGTTCCCCCAGTCGGCCAGAGGCCCGGTGAGGACAACGCTGGAACCGATGTTTATCTGATCGTCGCAGACCCCTTCCCGGGCCCTGGAGCCCTGACACGCGGCATCTGTCGGCGGAGGCGCACAGATCGTGAGGGCCGTTGATAGAGCTGCAATATAAATACTCTTATGGAGTTTGTGCACCTGTTTCATTGCTCTTGATGTTGGGATTGAGTCTGACTTCGCCCGGACCACGGCCATTTCGCCGACAGGACGCTCAGGAAATAGCATATTAATGCAACAAATGCAAGGAAGGGCCACAGCTCTATAGTGCCCCCTCTGGTTGGAGAGCGGTATATTTCCCGCTCCATTTCCTGCAAGTTCACCACTTTTCCCCCTCCGGCCGCGGCGAGTTCCGACAGAAATTCCACATCAGCGCCCCATGAGGCGTATTCGGTTCTGTAAGGGACTGCGAAGCCGACCGTGTACGGGGAGAGGTTGTGGATGCCGCTCCGACCGTAGAGGCTGATGAAGTATGGTCCCGGCGGGCCGGCGCTGAACTCAGTATCGTATCGTCCGGGGGCGCTCTGAGTGAAGTTCAGCTTCTGAACCTCGCTGTAAGGGGAAATCAGCTTCCCTTTCAGAGCCATCAGGTTCATGAACTCATCCTCCTGGTCGTAAAGGTCTACGGTAATCCGGCCTTTATTTCTATCCACCCGGTGGGATAGTTCCACTTGATGGGGCGCGGGAGGGGATGAAACGTTACGCACCAGCTGGGCGGCGAACTTCCCGAAGTCTTTCCATCGCACCCATCCGGCCCCCCACACATGGGAGAGGTCTGATGTGAATACCGCCACTTTCCCCAGCCCGTATTGCCAGTCGACGAGGAGGGGGTCGTTCTGGTTTGAAACCAGGACGATGCGGGAGTTCTCTTTGGGGTAGGTGCGGATATATCCTTTCAGGGTCGGCAAGGAGGCGACGTCTATACCTTTCAGGAAGTCATGAGTCCGGGTGGGGAGCGGGGTTATTTCGCCTTCCACAACCATCCTGCGGGAGATGAGCAGGGTTTCGGTTAGAAATATTGTGGGAACATTTTCAGGGTCGTCGGCGAAATAGTAGCGCCCGCCGCCGTTTACGGCTATGCGCTCCATGAGTCCGGCGTCGGCGTCGTGGCCCATGGCCACAGTGGATACGGTTATCTTATCCGAGACCATTGCCCTTACCAGCTCATCGAACCCCCTGTCTTCGGTTAGCCCGTCAGAGAGGATGAGCACGTGCTTGATGGCGGAATTTTCCGCCAGGAGCCGGTCATACGCTTCCTTCAGGGCCGGTTGGAGATCGGTGCCGCCGCCGGTGGTGATGGTTCTGAGTCTCTGGGCGACTTTCAGGTGTTCCCGGGCCCATATCATGGGCACCGCCCAGAAATGATGCGAGTCGAAAGCCAGAAGGCCCACCCTGTCGAAGGGACGCATCAATCCCACGGCGTTGTAAGAGGCCAGCTTGGCCAGCTCGAGTTTATTGGTGTTCCCCGCCTCGGCGCCCATGCTGTCCGACTTGTCGATGACCAGCACCAGCGCTACTGCGGGTGCGGCCAGTTCGGACGGCGAATCCAGGGTAACCGGCAGCAGCCTTTCCAATGGACTGCGGTAATAGCCGGGGTCAAGGCTCCGACCTCCCCCTATTACCGCCAGCCCGCCCCCCGCATCTCTCACGTACCTCTCAATCATTTCCATTTTACCCCGGGAGATGCTGAGGCCGGAGACGTTTTGCAGGATTATGGCCGCGTAGCCGGTATACTCAAGATAGCGCGTGGGTAGCATTTCCGCGCCGCCGCTCACTACGTTGAACCCCTGAGAGTGCAGCGCTTCGAGCAGAAAGCGGGATTCTTCCTCATCCCCGTGAACCAGCAGGACAACTGGTTTGTGAACCACCTCCACGAAGGTCTCATAGCTGTTATTTTCCGCCATGCCGTCTTCAGGCGGCCGAACCAGCGCACGATAGTGGTGTAACCCCTCTTCCGCAATCACGTCCTTAAGCTGAAGACTGTTGAGACCCGCCCTGAGCTCGATCTCACGGGAGGTGGAGAGCAGCCCGTCCCTGAAAACGTCCAGCCCGGCTGCTACCCGCCCCTCGCTGTTTATGGTGACTAACAGTTTGAAGGGCTCCATGGCCTTGACCCTGCCCGGCGCTCGCAGACCCTCGATGGCCACTTCTTTTCGGCCCGTCGGCCGCTCAGGAGACACCACTATCAGCTCTCCGCCCAAGGCGCGCAGCGCCTCGGCTGCGGCTGCGGCGTCCCCCTCCGTCTGTCTGCCGTCGGTGAACAAGACTACCCGATTGACGGTCTCTTCCTCGAGAAGGCCGGAAGCCCGCCGCAACGCACCGGCGATGTCCGTCCCTGCGGTCAAGGGTCCGCCGGTAGGGGTTTCGGGGGGTGTTGGATTGGCGGCGGCCGGTCCGGGAAGGGCGACGGATTTCGAGCCTCTGCCAAAGAGGATGACGCCGGCGTTGCGCGCCTCAGGGTGCCTCCGGGTGGCTTGGGATACTTTGTTCAGGAATTCTTCCGGAGGCCCTTCGCCCATACTCCTGGAAACATCCACGGCATAAACGGCGTTGACCTTAACGTCTCCGCCGGTTCCGGTGAGTCCGGCCAGGGACAGCGACAGGAAGGATATGGCGGCCGCCTTGAGGATGAAAGACGCTCTTTCGCGTCTGCCGGAAAATCTTTTGCCGTATCGAAAGCGCAGTAAAAAAATGAGCGGAACGATCAATAATAAAAGAAGGTATAAGGGTCTTTCCAGTTCCATGCTATAAGCCGGTTTTTCGGGTTAACAAAAAGGTTTCCAGCGCAACGAAGGCCAGGGCTGATAGAAGGAGGTAGCGCCAGACGGGGTTCAGTGCCTCTCGTTTCCCTTTAAGAAAGGCGCCGGAGGATGTCGATTTCGGCCCGTCGACCCCGGGCCTGGGGTCGGACTCTTTTTCATCGAACAGATTGGCCGCGAAGCGGTGTTCTTTCCCGCCTGCTCTCACCTTGTAAAAACCCGCCCGCCTCACGCGGCGAAATTGGAGACGCCCCTCATGCAGGGGGACGGTGAATTTTCCCCATGGCCCATCGATAACCGCTTCCTCCGCCCGGGGGCCGAAATCGGCTCGATAGCTGTCTCCGGTGAGCACCTGTCGGTTTCCCCCCGCTCCCGTTTCCGGCTGCAGCCATTTGATAGTGTTAGCCAACAGGATGGGAAAAGCGGGGGTGAGGGCCAGGTCGGAATCCTTCAGCCTGAAGCCGAAGTAGACGAGCCTGAGACTTTGAGAGGAATAGCTGTAGATGAGCGGGGCCTCCTTTCGGCCCAACACGAATTCTCCACCCCCGGGCAGCTTGGCCTTAAAGACCTTCCCCACGCGCAGCCATTCGCCCTCCAGATGCTCCAGAAGGGGATGGCCGGGGATAGCGAGATACGCCCTGGGAAGGGGAGGGAAGCCCTTTACCTCGATGGCGGGTTCTTTAACCGATGTCCCCATCACCAGGTAGCTTCCCGTATGCAGTTTGGGGCCGGGTATCCCGTCGAAAACAGCGATATCGTGTTCGGCCATCAGCTCGTCCAGGAGGCGTTCATCGACCTCAGCTATTCTGGTAACGCTGATGCCGGGGTGTGCTGACAGGGCGTTCTCCAGGAAAAAGTTGCCGCCGGTAACGAGGAGGACCCTGAGGTCTAGAGAAGGGGATGTAACGGCGTAGGCGTTGTTATCGGCGGCGAGGTCGTCGTCAACGTTCAGGGTGGCGAGCGTTTCTCCGGTCCACGAGGCAGGGAGGGGGAAGATGGAGGTGTTGGTGGAATCTGCTTCCAGGACCAGCCTGCGCCGGTTCATGGGGGACCCGTTCAAGTTGATGGTCAATCCGGTTTCCGTTCGCCGGTCCGTGAAGTTTTGTACCCGGACCAGCAGTTGCCGGCCGCCGCTTCCTCGCTCGTTCTTTCTCAGGGCCATGCGGGTGATGCCCATGTTTTTTCCGATACCGCCCACTATGATCGGTTTTACTTTTCTACCCGCTTTTTCCGGTGGGTCGAATGAACGGCCCGTTCCCCCGGTGTCGGTGATGAAATAGACCGTACCTCTGCCCGGGAGGAAGGACAACCCGAGGTTCAGGGCGGCATGGAGGCGGCCCGGCTCATCGGTGGCCTTCATGCTTTCCACGATATCGTGCAATTCCGTCTTCTTGTCGGTGAAATGGCTCCGCACCCGGGCTTGGGCGCCGGCCTCCAGCACCATCATTTCGCCACCGATGGGGAGCCTCCGGATAAGATCGTGTGCCGCCTTTTTGGCGGCGGTGAACTTTTCCTCTCCTTTCTCCAGGGTGCGCATGCTGGCGCTGACGTCCATGATGAGCACCACCCTGCCCGCGGGCATTCCTGTCGTGAACAGGTGCGGTTTCGCAAGTCCAAGGGCGAGCGCCGCCACGGCGGCCATCTGCAGCCAGAGGAGGAGGTTCAGGTTCAACTTCTTGAGGCCGGTGACGGTGCTCTGTTCTCTGAGGACCTCTTCCCACAGGAACAGTGCGGACACGCGTACGCTGCGCCTCTCCATTCTCCGGGTGTGGAGGAGACTGATGATGGGTATCAATGAGAGCAATATCAGGGCCCAGGGGTTTGCCAGACTCATCTTTTTCCCTTTCAGGGGCGCTTGCCTCCTTTTGGAACCACGCCTCGCGGAGCTAATAGAGGTGCCGCCCCTGTCTCAGGTATCTGAGCACTAATTCTTCCACGGGGTTGGAGGAGGTAACGGAGTGGTATTCTATACCACATTTAATACAGTGGTTCTTGATCCCTTCCGCAAATTCGTTGAAGCG
>JAUXIQ010000405.1 GCA_030620925.1 Nitrospinota bacterium | reverse complement strand
GGGCTGGTTACCACCGTTTTCCCATCCTCGATGTACGGTTTATAACGGGCCAGCCAGTCCGCGCCCGAGTTCTCGAAGCCCTCCAGATCCAGGGGGCCCTTGCGGTCGAACATCTTAATATTGTGCATCAACTTCTCCAGCGCCCCTTCGAACCGCCACCCGTGATCGGTGGGGTAGTAGTAGTGTGGCGAAATGAAGACCGGAATGCCGTGCCGCTTGGCCTCCTTCAACAGGGTTTCTATATTTTCCACCGTGTTGTTCTCGACGACGCTCTTGCCTACCACGCCCCATGCCACGCCCTTGGGATGCAGGAAGTCATTCTGCGGGTCGGTGATGACCAGCGCCGTGCGTTCAGGGTCTATGTTCATGCCCGGGTCCGGCAGATCGGACAGGGCGGTGAGCGCGAAGGTGAGCATCACCGCTATTCCCAGCGCGACTGATAATGCCGCGTATTTGGAGCCTTTCATCGGTTTTCTCCTTTTCAGAAATGTTCCATAGTGTGAATATGAAATCAGATGTTGTCTCTGCTCAAAAATATATTAGCTGTTTGAGCGGAAACAAAGGTTTCTCTTAAAACCCGAAGTAAAAATATCCCTTCTTTGAAATGGATCCGATAATTCAGGGTTGCAACGATGTGTTTCTTAGGGGATTTCGGTGGGAGGGGAAAGGAAACTTCAGTGGGTTGTTTGTAACGTCAAATGGCGGTCATCGGTTTATAGAGCGAATTGTTTCTACCCGCTTTTCCAGCTTTTCGGCTTCATCTTTTTCCCCGATTTTCTCATAAAGCTCAGACATATTCTCTAATACTGTTGCAGTATGGGGGTGCTCCGGTCCCAGGGCTTTCTCGACTATAGCCAGTGCCCGCTTATAGAGGGGCTCGGCTTCCTCATATTTGCCCTGTTCTTTGTACAGCTCAGCCAGGTTGTTCAGCAATTGCGCCACGTCTCGATGCTCCGGCCCCAGGGTTTTTTCCCTTATCGATAGCGACCGTTTGTAGAGGGGTTCCGCCCGAGCATATTCCCCCTGATAATCGTACATCAACGCCAGGTTGTTCATCAGTGCCCCAACATTTGGGTGCTCAGGGCCAAGAGCCTTTTCCCATATATCCAACGCCCGCTTATATAGTGGTTCCGCCTCGGTATATTTGCCCTGTTCTCTGTAAAGCTCCGCAAGATTGTTCAGGTATGTCGCTACATCCGGGTGGTCAGGCCCCAGTGCTTTTTCTATTATTGATAGTGACCTCTTGTAAAGAGGTTCGGCCTGGTCGTATTTTCCCTGTGACTCATAGAGCAGCCCTAGGTTGTTCAGTGATGTTGCCACATTCGGGTGTTTCGGTCCCAGGACTTTTTCCCAAATAGTCAGCGCCCTTTTGTAGAGGGGTTCGGCTTCCGTGTACTTGCCCTGTTCCCTGTATTGTCCCGCCAGATTGTTCAGCGATGCAGCTATATTTGGATGGTCCGGCCCCAGTGCTTTTTCATTTATAGCCAACGTCCTTTTAAAGAGGGGTTCGGCTTCAGCATATTTTCCCTGTTCTCTGTAAAGCTGCGCCAGATTGTTCAGTGTTGTCGCCACGCGTGGATGTTCCGGGCCCAGAGCTTTTTCCCAAATTGCCAGTGCCTGCTTGTAGAGGGGCTCGGTCTCCGCATATTTCCCCTGTGCTTTGTAAAGCAGCGCCAGATTGTTCAGTGTTGCCGCCACGTTCGGGTGGTCCGGCCCCAGGACTTTTTCCCATATAGCCAGTGACCGCTTATAGAGGGGTTCGGCTTCAGTATATTTTCCCTGGTTTCTGTAAAGTTCCGCAAGATTGTTAAGTGATATTCCTACATTTGGATGGTCCAGCCCAAGAGCTTTTTCATTTATGTCCAGTGCCCTTCTGTAGAGGAGGCCGGCCTGGTCGTATTTGCCCTGAGAATAATAGAGTGCCGCTAAATTGTTCAGTGATATGGCCACACTTGGATGGTCCGGGCTAAGAGCTTTCTCCTTAATCGCCAGGGACCTTTTATAGACGGGCTCAGCTTCCGCATATTTGCCCTGTTCTCTGTAAAGCTCCGCAAGATTGTTCAGTGATATGGCCACACTTGGATGGTCCGGTCCGTAAACTTTTTCGTCTATTGCCAGAGCCCTCTTATAAAGGGGTTCAGCCTGGGCATGTTTCCCCATGTCCCTGTACAGCGTGGCTAAATTATTCAGTGAAGTAGCCACGTTCGGGTGGTCCGGCCCGAAGGTATTTTCTGCGATTTTCAACGCTTCCTCAGCAGGTTTTACCGCCTCAGAATAGCGTCCTTGCTCATAGAGTATGTTGACCTTTTCGTTCAGCTCGTTCCACAATTTTTCCTGGGCATCGGCGGACAGCGCAAACGACTCTACAATCACCAACATCAACAATCCGACTATCCCCAGAGTCTTCATATGCAGGATCCCCCTTTATATTTGGAACAGCAATTGCTCACAACGCTCTGTATATATTCTTATTCGACATATACGGAGAGGTCGTTAAGGTCTTTAGGCGGGAAAACCGAGCTGCGCTTTATATAATTACCCGGCGCTTCTTAATCCGGGCTCTGTTTCGTATATGCGAGGGTAAAGTTTTCCACCGAGGCGTCAACTAATGAAATTAGAAGCCAGCATCCCCAAGAGATAACCCACGCCGGCCGCGGCGGAGCCGATGACCAGCATCTCCAGCCCGCTTTTAAGCCAACTGGTTTTTGTGATGCGGGTTTTACCCACGCCGATGGCGAACATGGTAACCAGGCTGATGGGGGCGGCTACTTTAAGGGCCGAAT
>JAUXIQ010000274.1 GCA_030620925.1 Nitrospinota bacterium | reverse complement strand
CTGATCAACCGCAGGCCCGTCTTATTGTTCCTTAAAGAGGTCGGCAGCGATCACCATCCGCTGCACCTCGGAGGTACCTTCATAAATTTCCGTAATCTTGGCATCCCGGAAGTGGCGCTCTACCGGATACTCCTTTATGTAGCCGTAACCGCCGTGCACCTGGATGGCCTTGGTGGTGACCCTCATGGCCACCTCGGAGGCGAACAGCTTGGCCATGGCCGATTCGCTGGAGTGGCTCACTCCCTTATCCTTGAGATATGCCGCCCTATGGGTGAGCAGCCGGGCGGCGTCTATTTCCGTGGCCATATCGGAAATCATGAACTGGACGGCCTGGAATTTGGCTATGGCCTGGCCGAACTGCTCCCTCTCCCGGGCGTAACGGATACTGGCCTCCAGGGCGGCCCGGGCGATGCCCAGGGCCTGTGCGGCGATGCCTATCCTACCACCGTCCAGTGTTTCCATTGCTATCCTGAAGCCCTTGCCCTCCTCGCCCAGCAGGTTTTCCGCCGGTATGCGGCAATCCTCGAACAGGAGCTCGGCGGTGGAGGAAGCGTTGATACCCAGCTTCTTTTCCACCTTGGGAACGCTTAAACCCGGTGTGTCTTTTTCGACTATGAAACCGTTTATCCCCCTGTGCTTCTTTTCCGGATCGCTCATGGCGAAGATGATCGCCACATCCGCCTCGGCGCCGTTGGTTATGAAGTTTTTCCGGCCGTTAAGGACCCAGTTATCCCCATCGCGCACGGCGCTGGTCTTCAGATTGCTGGCGTCCGAGCCCGCCTGGGGTTCGGTGAGGCCGAAACAGCCCAGTTTTTCGCCGGCGGCCAGTGGGGTGAGAAACCACTTCTTCTGGTCGTCGTTTCCGTATTTAAAAACCGGGTCGCAGACCAGCGAGTTGTTCACGGACATGATCACGCCCGTGCTGGCGCACCCCCTGGAAATCTCCTCCAGAGCCAATGCATAGCATATATTGTCCATGCCCGCGCCGCCGTATTCTTCCGGTATCGCCACGCCCATCAGCCCCAACTGAGCCATTTCTTCCACCAGTTCCTGGGGGTAGCGGCTTGTCTCATCGAGCTCGGCTGCCAGGGGTTTCACTTTCTCGTCGGTGAAATCCCGGGTCATCTTCTGTATCATCTTCTGTTCTTCGGTGAGTTCCAGGTCCATCCTCTTCCCCTTTGCACTCAGGTTCGGAATAACTCTTGTTGTTTGATTTTCATAGTAATATATTGTCCATATCGTTTGTTTTATTATTGTGTCTGAGCAGGGCAAGTATATCAGGATGCAGTATTAACTTTTAGCTTTCAAGGTTTATATTAAATTTATGTTGAGGCTCTGTCAAGAAAATCGCTTTTCATTCGATAAATAGTATCGAGTGTATGAAAATGGACCCATTTTACGAAAAGAAAAAGGGCTACCTGAAGGCCGACTTCCATTGCCACAGCGCGGGTGACCCGCAGGACAAAATCCTCCATACGGAAAAGGACCTGATAGATACCGCCGCCCAAAAGGGTTATGAGGTCTTGAGCATAACCAACCACGATGCGGTTACCTTCAGCCCTGACCTGGAGACCTATGCCAGGGGAAAGGGAATCCTCCTCATACCCGGGGTTGAGCTTACCGTGGAAGGAAAACATATCCTCATGCTCAACTACCGGAACGGGACTAACAGCATTAGAAAGCTGGACGACCTGGCATCGGTGGGAGAGGAAACGGCTGTCATAGCAGCCCATGCTTACTATCCGGGCAGGCAATCGCTGAAATCCAAGCTGGCCGCCTACAGGCGGCTCTTTCACGCAGCAGAGTATTGCCACTTACATTTCATGGGCTTGAACCCCAACCGGCGCCTGGTTACGGACGCCCGGAGATGGGATTTGCCCCTGGTGGGCACCTCGGATGCTCATCATCTGTTCCAACTGGGCACCACCTATTCCCTGGTGAAATCGGAAAAAAATATCAGCGCCGTAATAGAGGCCATTAAAAAGGGAGAGGTGGAAGTTATCACCCGCCCTTTGACACCAGGAGAAACCTTAAGAACGCTGGCCAGTGTCGTAGCTTACTACGCTTTCAAGAGATTATTCAGACGGCTTAAAAAAACGTGGGGCGGAAAGGACCGCGGGAAGTTGTAATCGGCGGCTGCTTCCACTTTATTATAAGGATGACGACCTCTGTGTCGTAGGTTAAGAGTCGGTTTTGTTGAGGGGGAGGGAAATAACCGTTAACCACTGGAACAACATTGGATTATATTTATTTCTAAGACGGTTATAGGCGAAAGAGAAATGAATGCTGAAGAAAAGTTTTCGGAGCCAATAAAAGCCAACGATGTGGTCGCTACGGCGCATACGCAGGGCCTTCTCCTTACCTTTGGTTATGAGGAGGATTTGCACGTGCAGGTAGTGGTCAAAAGGGAACAAGCCCTGGGCCTGGCCAAGGACATATTGAACGTTATTTATAACATGGGCATTAAGATAGACTGATTGCAATCGCATAGTTGCCCGTGAAAAAGAGTTCCCTGCTCGGAAATCAAGGAGAATCGCTGTGCGTCCTGTTAAAATGAAAGGGCGATGGTCAGCCTTGAGGATATTTTCGTTCCTCATAGGAGCTGTTTTTCTCACAGGCTGCGCCGGCTCCGCGGGAAAACTCATAGGGGAAGTAAAACCGCGCACCAACGTTTCGGCATTTTCTACGGTCGATTACCAGAGCTACGAGGTCAGGAAGATAGTAGTTCTCCCCTTCAAGAACGATAGCAATGATGAAGCAGCGGGCTTTAAGGTGGCCAGCTATTTTTATAATCAACTTTCCACGCACAAAGAATATGAAGTCTCGCCGCCTTTGAAGGAAGAAGGGGAAAGGATGCGCACAGAGTTCATGGCGCCCCGCATCGGGGAACTGCTCGGAGAGCCTGAAAGGCAACCTGAATCCAGGGAAGAGAAAGAGGCCGATGAAGGCTCCCGCCTCGGGACCGGGGGGCAGTTCGACGCCGTGGTGACCGGCCGCATCCTGCGCTACAGGGACAACGAAGGGACCCCCCTCCTTACCCTGGAACCAGCGTCCGTGGCCTATGAAATCTACTTGATCAGCACTAAGGACGGCTCCATATTGTGGCAGGCGGAATACGAAGAGACGCAACAACCGCTGAACGAAAACCTACTCCTCATGGACAGGTATATGAAAGGGGGTTTCCGGTGGTGGACCAGCGATCAGATGACTCGCCTGGGTATGGAGAGAGTGATCGATACTTTTCCAGGCATAAAGACTCAGCGGGAAGTAAGCAGCGCTGAGCAGTAAATTTTCTCGAACCGTGAATGAACCCTTCCTGTCCTTACAATTTAGCCCAAACGATATAGGTTTAGATAGTATTGTTTATTGACCTGCACGTGCACACCACTCTTGGTTCGTGGGACAGCACTTTGTATCCCCCGGAACTGATCAAGAAAGCCCGCGAGATAGGGCTGGACGGTGTTTGCATCACCGAACACGGTAAACGCGATACAGACGCCTTGCAGAAACTCAGAGAAGAGTACGACTTCCTGATCCTGGGCGGGGTGGAGGTGAGCACGGACCTGGGAGATATTCTGGTCTTCGGCATGGGCGATTTTGATAAAGGATACATGGAGGCGGATGAACTGCGTGAATTGGTGGTTCAGGCGGGCGGGGTAATGGTTGCCGCTCATCCCTTTCGGCGAGACTTCTCGCCGGTGGGTTACGGCACTTTCAACCCCGCGTTATCCGTGGACCTCCAGGAAGCCTGCTCGCGGCCCATCTTCGAGCTGGTAGAAGCCGTAGAAGTGGCCAACGGCGGTTCCATCCAGGAGGAGGTGCGGTTTTCCTTCGAAGTCATCGAAAAGTTGGGCTTGTGCGGGACCGGCGG